>DASTYH010000430.1:0-2360 GCA_035765075.1 Gemmatimonadales bacterium | reverse complement strand
GGGCCGATCGCCGGCGTCCCGGAATACGTCGACGGTGGCCGGATCGGGAAGGAGCGTGAGCGCCGACCTGCTTGCCGGCGAAAGAAGCACCCCTTCCGGGACGGAGCGGATGCGGACGGAGCGCTCGGCATTCCCGGCGAGACGATGCGGCGGCGGCGCCAGCGGCGTCTCCCGGCTGCCCCCTTCCATGAGCACGCCGAGACCGTCCTCCGCCACTGCGCGGGAGAGGGCGTCGCGCTCCGTGCCGGTAAGTCCATCGAGCGAGCCGCGGTCGATGATGAGCACGTCGAATTCGCCAAGCAGATCGCGCGAGAGCGATCCCCGAGGCAGGCTCGCGCCGTTGAGCGCCACCGTGCGTCGGCGCGCTCGGCTGATCCCCGTGCGGACCGCAACCCGTCCGCCCCGCTCACCGAGCCACCGACGAAGCCGGCTGGTCTCGAAATCCGGTGCGCTCTCGATGATCAGGACGGCGGGGGGCGGACGATCGCGCACGTCCACGGCGCCGGTATCGCGGGAACTGCCAACGCGGAGAACGAACGTGGCGAGGCCGGGCGCGGCGGGCATGAAGTGGAACGCAAAGCTCCCGGCGGAATCGGCCTGCACCGAATCACCCGGCAACCCCGGGCCCTCGAGATACACCCGGCTCAGCGACGGAGCGACGCCCTCGATGACGACAGGAGTGCCGGTGGCGACGGGGGAGGGCCACGTCGCCGCGAGGATGGCCTCCGGCAATGGAGTGGCGGCGAGCTCGATGGTGGCCTCACCGGCCCGCATGAGCTCTTCGGGTGGGAGGCCCCAGCCTGCGAGGATGAGCTCGGAGAATTCCGGATGCCGCCGACGAAGTGCGCCGAGATCGGGAAGCGAATCGCCGAGCACGAAGACCCTGGCCGCGGCCGCCGAGTCCGCCACCGCACGCGCCCCGCGGACGCTCGCGCCTTCCGTGACGATCACCGCGCGCGCCGATCCGATTCGCCGGGTGACCGAGGGCTCGAGCGCGAGGGCGAGGAGCGCTCCCATGGTCAGTGTGGTGGCGACCATCCTGCCGGCACGGCGGCGGGGGCCACGCCGCCATTCCGCCCGGAGGAGGAGCGCGAGCGCCAGGCCGGCGGCAGCGAGAGCGGGCGCGGTCACGGACCCGATGAGAGCAGCTCCGCGTAGCGACGCCCGAGCCGCCCCTGCGCGTGCGTCGCCATCGGGCGGGCGAGCGGGGCGTCGAGCGCCGACAGCAGCGCGCTCTCGGCGGCCCCGACGCACACTGCGCACGACCTCCCGGATCGAAGCGAGGCGGCGAGCTCGCGGATCCGCCGGATGGCGGCGAGCGACTTCCGGGACGTGTCCGCAATCGCGCGGGCGGTGAGCTCCGCCTCCGCAGCGGCCAGCACCTCGAGATCGGCCGGTGATGAGTCGTCGCCATCGCTCAGCGCCCGGACACGCCGGAGCGCTTCGGTCGTCGCGGGCTGCGCCATGGCGGGGGCCAGCGAATCGGTGATGGTCCGGCTCGGGATCTCCGCGAGGTTGCCGGTCAGGCGGCGTCGCGAGGGATCGAGCGGGGGCGCCTCGAAGCCGACGCGCTGCACATACGCCCGCGATTCCTGCTGCACCGACTTGATGAGCTCCAGGGCGCGATACTCGTACGGGAGCGCCTCGGCGGGGCGGTTCGTCCGGAGGCGAAGCTCCGCCGCCCACATTTCGGCGATGGCGGCCTTGAGCCGCGCCTTGACGGATGGGGAAAGCAGGGTGGCGTTCTCCGCCGTATCGTGCTCGTGCTCCTCGCCCGCGGCCACCTCGCCTTCGAATTCCTCACCCGTGAACTGACCGTAGCGGAGCCGGAGAAGACCCTGGTCCATCCCGATGGCGTTCGATCGTTCGGCGGCGATGTCCGAAGGGAGCCGCGGCGCATCGGCGATCAGCCGCTCGGTATCGAGAATGACCTGGCGCTGGCTGCGGAAATACTCCGGGGCGACCGGGAGTGCGATGCCCGAAAGGGCCACGCCGTCGGATTCGGCGGTATCGGCGAGCGAGAGGAACACGGTGCCGGAGCGGGACACATTCGGGCTCGGACGCCGATGGTCCCGTGCCAGGACGTGGAAGTAGAGCTCGTCGCCGGCGGCCATGCCGAGTGCGCGCGGATCGAGGGTCGCGGGGAAGACGAGACCGCCCCGATCCCGGCGTGGCGCGGAGAGCGGGAGCCGCACATCCCGGAAGCGGACGCCCTCACCGGTACCGCTCGTGATCGTGGCCAGCAGCTCGGCGCCGGCGACTCCGTAATCGTCCGTCGCGAGGACCTCCACGCCGACCGGCGCGATCGCCGCGGGATCGAGCACCGTGCGTGGGGCAGGGCGGAGGACGGTGATCGCCGG
>DASTYH010000429.1:0-6402 GCA_035765075.1 Gemmatimonadales bacterium | reverse complement strand
CTGCCTCCGCTGCCGTCCCGAGCTTGCGCCGGGACGCGCGGTGGTGGACGCGGTGTCGCGGGTAGCACGCGCGGCGGCGGGGCGGATCGCCGCCGGCGCGCTCAACGGCGGGACGGTGTCGGAGCTCGCCACGGAGCTCGGCGTGAGCGAGCGGCATCTCCGCCGCGCGATGGAGCGGGAAATGGGCGTGGCGCCGGCGGAGCTCGCGCAGACCCAGCGGCTCCTCCTGGCCAAGCGCCTGCTCACCGACACCACGCTCCCGGTCACCCAGATCGCCTTCGCGAGCGGGTTCCAGAGTCTCCGCCGCTTCCATGCCGTGTTCCAGGAGCGCTACCGCATGCCCCCGGGTGCGCTCCGGGCGCAGCGGCCGCGCGTTGCAGCCCCTCCACCGGGCGAGGCCACCGATACGGTACGCCTCCGCCTTCCCTATCGCCCTCCCCTGCCCTGGCTCGCGCTCCTCGAGCGACTCGCCGAGGACGCGTGTCCAGGTGCGGAGGTGGTGGACCGTGCGCGATACGGGCGCACCGTGCTCCTCGATGGGTGCCGGGGCGTCGTCTTCGTGCGGAACGCGCCGGGATCGCCCTACCTGATGGTGGATCTCACGGTGTCGCTGCTCCCTGCGCTCATGTCGCTCCTGGCGCGGCTGCATCACCTCTTCGATCTCGATGCCGAGCCGGGAGTGGTGGATGCGCACCTGACCCGCGCCGGCCTCGGGGCCACGGTGCGCCACGTGCCGGGCCTTCGGGTTCCCGGCGCGTTCGATGGCTTCGAGGCCGCGATGCGGGAGCTGCTGCGCGACGAGGACGGGGGCATGGCAACCGCCGCACGGGTGGTCGAGGCGCTCGGCGAGCGCATCGAGTCGGACACTCCCGAGCTCACGCACGCGTGGCCCGACGCGCCGCGGATCGTCCGCGCCGGGGCGTCGGCGCTCACCGCTCTCGGGGTTCCCGAGGCGCGGAGCCGCGCGATCGCCGATCTCGCCCGGGCGCTCGCACGCGGCGCGGTCCGACTCGAGCCGGGCGCCGACTTCGGCGAGGCGGCGGCGGCGGTGGCGAGCATTGCGCAGCTGGACGCCCCGCTCGCCGAGGCGATCGCGACGCGCGCCCTGCACTGGCCGGACGCCTTCCCCGGCGCGGGACGGGAGGCGGAGCCGTGGCGACCCTGGCGCTCGTACGCCGCCGCGCATCTCGCGCGCGAGGCGGGAGCGGCCCGGCGGCACCGGACACCGGCGTAGTGGACGTGGAAACGCGCGACTGGGGACGGAACCGCGAGATGTGGGCGCGGCTCCTCGAGACCCGCACCGGCTCCGGCCTGGACGCCTGGATGCGCCTCATCCGCCGCGCGAATGTTCCGGACGAGCGAAGTCTCCGGGCCTGGCTCGCTGCGGTCGGCGTCCGGGGGTACGCCCAGCAGCTCCTCGTCATGGAAACGTTCGGCTATCCCGACTTCCTCGCCCGCGACGCCGAGTCGCTCATTGCCGGCCAGTACGCCGACCGCATCGCACTCCGGCCGATCTACGACGCCATCGTCTCCGCCGCCGCCGGGCTCGGAAAGGTCGCGCTCCAGGCGCGGAAGACCTACGTGTCGCTCGTCGGCCCCCGACGCACCTTTGCCCGCATCGTTCCGGCAACCCGAACCCGCGTGGACCTCGGCCTTCGCATGACGGACGACACCCCCCGCGGGCGGCTCCTTCCGTCCACCATCCACGAGACGATGCGCGTCAGGCTGGCGCTCGAGCGGGTCGCGGACGTGGATGCCGAGGCGATCGCCCTGCTGGAGCAGGCCTACCTCGACAATCTCTGACGTTTCCGCCGGCCCACATCCGTGGCGCTTGCCATCCGGAAAACCCCATTCATCTTGCGGAGGACCTCAGCCGGAGTGTGGCCATGCCCGTGCATTCGCGAATCGTCCCCGCCGGCCGGGAAGTTCACGGTCGCCCGCGCGGCAGGAAGAAGCTCGACGGCGCGAAGTTCCGGCGCGCGTACGGGGGACGCAGGTGAGCGGCGTGCCGTCCACTCCAGAGTTCTACGTATTCCGCGACGCCGTCACCGGCCTCACGCTCGAACTCCCCGCGGGCTGGGAGCGACTGGACCCGTCGGATGCCGTCCGGGTGATGGCCGCCACCGAGCGGGAATACCTCCGGCGATCGGCCGGGCCGAGGGGAACGGGGGTGATCGTGATCGCGCGGACGCCCGGGTTCGCCGGGCTCGAGAAGCATCGACCGACGGTGGCCTGCATGACCGGCCCCGCGCCCTCGCGGAAGGAGCTCACGCTGGCCGATGCCCGCAGCCTCTTCGAGCACACGATCCGGTCGAGCTTCCCCGGCCCGTTTACGGAGGTGGCACTCTCCCCCGTGTCCGAGCTCGAGATCAGCGGGTATCCGGCCTTCCGGGTCTCGCTGGCGCAGCCGGAGAACGCGCCCGGCAGCGGCACGTTCATGTCCATTCTCAAGGCGAGCCAGCTCATCAACTGTTTCGGCGTGCACGACGAGGGAACGCGGGCCATCGTCGAGCGCGCGCTCGCGTCGATCCGGTTCGACGCGAGCGAGTCCAGGTAATTTCCTGCCGGGCCGTGGGCCCGAAGCGGAGACGACGTCGCAATGAATCGAATTGTCCGGCATTCCGGTTTCAGCGCGCTGGGCACGGTCCTGGCGCTGGGTGCGACGGCCTGCGCCCGGCATGGCGAAGCGACCCCGGCCGCGGTCATGGCATCCGCGCGCGCGCCACGGCTCGAATGCGTCGTGCCCACCTGGCGGATGGTCTTCCAGAATGACGCGGAGGGACGCGACGCGGGCGGCTCGCGCGAGGCGCTCGTCCTGGCGCTTCGGCGTGGCAGTCCGCTGCGCGTCGCCTGGGGCGACCGGATCCCGGACGGGTCGAGCGTGGTGGAATTCGCGGAGGTAGGCTTCACCTCGCTCATGAACGATCGCGACCTCGTGGTGCAGTTCGAGGACGCGCTCATCCAGACCGACTATCTCGATCCGAAGCTCGCCGCACTCCGGTCGCCGCCCCTCGTCTGGCGCGGGCTCATGTCCACCGACGGCCGCTTCGACGCGCTCATCCTCGATGCCGCTGCGGATACGGTCGTGCGGCGACTCACTCAGCGGGCCGCCATGACATGGTACGCCCTTGCGCCCGATCCCGGCTGCGACGACCGCCCGGCGCCCGACCTGGCGATTCCGGGAGCGATCCGGCTCGACTCGACGCCGCCGCCGGCACAACGGCCAGCCGTCCGACGCTGACGCAGCACTGGCGGCGTCGCGCGGAGCCGGGCGGGCCGGGGGGATGCGCTGCTCCGCGAGTTCCAATACTCCCCCGCACCACCCCGCCGGGGAACTCGCTCCGCAGCACATCCCCCCGACCCGCCCTCAGATCGTTGGCGAGTACGACCGGC
The DNA here is from genome assembly GCA_035765075.1 of Gemmatimonadales bacterium. Taxonomy (GTDB): domain Bacteria; phylum Gemmatimonadota; class Gemmatimonadetes; order Gemmatimonadales; family GWC2-71-9; genus CAMLLJ01. The sequence continues at coordinate 3,009 of DASTYH010000429.1, read as the reverse complement.
GAGGGACTACGGAGTGACGGGGCGGGTCTGCCGCGGAGCGAGTTCCCCGGTGGATGGGCGGGGGGAAGTTCTGGAACTCGCGGAGGGGCAGACCTGCCCCGTCCCTCCGTCTGAACTCCGGAATAGCAGTCGCTTTCGCGATGACGGGAGCCGGGGGCATCTTTCGGTGATCACCCCATCGGACATGTCCATGCGCCTCGGTATCACCGCCCTTCCGCTGGTCCTTGCCCTCTCATCCGCCACGCTCTCGGCGCAGACCGCAGCCACGTACACGCGCGCCGACACCTTGCGGGGCTCCTTCGAGACCCCCGGCCGCCACTGGTGGGACGTCACCTTCTACGACCTGCGCGTCCGGATCGACCCGGCGGACAGCTCGATTCGCGGATCGAATTCGATCACCTATCGCATCCTCGGCTCCGGCGCCGGCACCGCTCGCGGCCGTCCGGTTACGGGGCCGCCGCCGCGGGAGCTCCAGATCGACCTCATGGCGCCACTCGAAATCGACAGTGTCGTGCAGGAGGGGCGCCGGCTCACCCTGCGCCGGGAGGGAAACGCCTGGTTCGCAGAAACCGCTGGGCGCCAGCACAACGGGGAGATCAGGACGCTCACCGTCTTCTACCATGGCCGGCCACGGATCGCGAAGCGCCCGCCGTGGGAAGGGGGATTCAGCTGGAGCACCGACAGTCTTGGCCGCCCCTGGATCGTCACCACCGATCAGGGGATGGGGGCGAGCGCGTGGTGGCCCAACAAGGACACCCAGGCGGACGAGCCGGACAGCCAGCGCGTCGCCCTCACCGTGCCGAGACCACTCATCGATGTCTCCAACGGGCGGCTCCGGCAGGTGACGCCGAACGAAGACGGCACCACGACCTACGAGTGGTTCGTCGTCAATCCGATCAACAACTACGCGATCGCGGTGGCCGCGGGCCACTATGCGCACTGGAGCGAGACCTTCGAGGGCGAGCGGGGCACGCTCACGCTGGACTTCTGGCCGCTCGACTATCACCTCGAGGCGGCGCGGCGGCAGTTTCCGCAGGCGCGCTCCACGCTGAAGTGCTTCGAGCACTGGTTCGGCCCCTACCCGTGGTACGAGGACGGCTACAAGCTGATCGAGGTCTCCAACAACGGGATGGAGCACCAGAGTGCGGTGGCGTACGGGAACGGATACGCCAACGGCTACCGCGGCCGGGACGGCTCGGGAACCGGCCTCGGCATGGAGTGGGACTTCATCATCGTGCATGAGACGGCGCACGAATGGTGGGGGAACAACCTGACGACGAACGACCTCGCCGACATGTGGGTGCACGAGAGCTTCGCCAACTACGCGGAGAACCTCTACACCGAGTGCCTCTCCGGGAAGGAGGCGGGAGCGCGGTACGTGATCGGCACCCGCCGGCTCATCCGGAACGACAGCCCCATCGTCCCGCCGGTCTACGGCGTCAACGCCCAGGGCTCGGGCGACATGTACCCGAAGGGCGGCAACATGCTGCACACGATCCGCCAGCTCGTGAACGACGACGGGAAATGGCGCGGCATCCTGCGCGGGCTCAACGAGCGGTTCCGCCACGCCATCGTAACGGGGCGCCAGGTGCAGCAGTACATCAGCGCAGAGTCGGGGATCGACCTGTCGAGGGTGTTCGAGCAGTACCTGACGCGGACGGATGTCCCGGTGCTCGAGTACCGGAGACGGGACGTCTCGCTCGATTACCGGTGGGCTGGCGTTGTTCCCGGGTTCGAGATGCCGGTCGAGGTGACCCTCCCCGACGGAACCGGCCGCCGCCTGCAACCGTCCACCGCATGGCAGACGATCACGGTGCGCGGGGACGGGGAGATCGCGACTGATCCCGACTACTACGTGGAGCTTCGGCGAGCTTCCGCAGGAGGTCGCTGACGTTTCCGGGGCGGACCGGATTCACTGCCGGCGTGGCACGATCGCCGAGCCGCTCGGCGATGCGGGCGTGCTCGAGCGCCGCGAGCACTCGGGAATGACGATTGACGCGCCGGAGCCGATTCCGGCGCCTGACGTTAGATTCCGCACGAGCCCGCCGACCCCGGGCCGATCTTACACTGGCCGGATCAGCGCATGACAAGGATGATGGACGCGCCGGCGGGAACCCCCGCGGAAACGCTCTTCCGCGGCGGCGGCGAGATGGCGGCGCTCGCGCGCGAGCTCGACTGGTCGAGCACGCCCGTCGGGCCGGTCGAGTCGTGGTCGGCCAGTCTCCGCAGCATCGTCAGTACCCTCCTCGCATCGCGCCACCCCATGTTCCTCTGGTGGGGCCCCGAGCTCACCCAGTTCTACAACGACGCCTACCGCCAGAGCCTCGGACCCGACCGCCACCCCGCCGCACTCGGCGCCCGCGGGCGGGAGTGCTGGGCGGAGATCTGGCCGATCATCGGGCCGGAAGTGGACGACATCATGGCAAACGGCGCTGCCACGTGGCACGAGGACCATCTGGTCCCCATCACCCGCGGCGACCGGGTGCACGACGTGTACTGGAGCTACAGCTACAGCCCGGTGCAGGATGATGACGGGAGCGTCGGCGGCGTGCTCGTTACGGTGCAGGAGACGACCCGGCGCGTGGTGGGGGAGCGGCGGGCGCGGCTCCTCCAGACGCTGGCGACGGAGCTCCTGCAGGCCCGGTCGGTGGACGATGTCTGCACCGCGAGCGTGGCCGCCCTCTCCCGGGGCCCGGACGATGTGGCCTGCGTGCTCCTCTACCTCCTCGACGATGCGGCCGGCGTGTTGCGTTACTGCGGCGGGCTCGGCGTTCGCCCCGGAGCGGAGGCGGCGCCGAGGGAGCTGTCGCCGGGCAGTGACGCACCCTGGCCCGTGGCGAGTGCCCTGGCGGCGGCCGGCACCGCCCCTGGCGGCATCGACTCGGCGCCAGTCAGCGGGATTCAGTGCGAGCGGTGGCCGGAGCCGATCTCCGAGGCGGTCACCACGGCCATCGCCGCCGCGCCCTCCGCCATTCCCGCCGCCCGCGCGCACCCGGCGCACGGGGTCGT
>DASTYH010000428.1:0-12867 GCA_035765075.1 Gemmatimonadales bacterium | reverse complement strand
GATTGAGTGCGATGGCCGTGAACCCCACGGCGTAGTGGGCGTGCCCCGCCTCCGGGGCGAGCTGCAGCATGCGCCGCGCGCCCGCATACGACGCCGCCCAGTTGCCCTGGACGAAGCCCCGATAGAAGTACTCCAGGTTGGCCTGGTCGTAGGGCGCGAGCCGCTCCCGCGTTCCGTCGAGGATCGCGAGCAGCGAGTCGGTGCGCGGGTACACCCGCAGGTTTGCGCTCGTGATGCCGGCCCACAGCAACGCCTGCGCATACGACGTGTCGAGCGTGGCGGCGCGAATGAAGTGCGCGTACTCCGCTTCGAAGTCGTCGCCGAACGACTGCATGCCGAGGAGGAAGTGCCGGTACGCCTCGTAGGTGGGCGGCTGGCTGGTGACGACCGTGGCGTTGTTGAGGCGGGAATCGAGGAGCACGGCGAGCGCTCCCATCACCCGTTCTGTGAGCGGCTCGAGCGCCTCGGTGGGCCGCGCCACGGGCGCGCTCACGAGGTCGATCGCCTGGCGCACGCTGCCGCTGGTGGGCTCGCTGATCTGGGTCTGGAAGCGGAGCGAGTCGCCATCCCGATAGAAGCTTCCCGACACCATGACGCCCGCCCCGTTGGCCTCGGCAAGGTCCCGGAGGTAGGCGGGACTTCCCGAGAGCTCCACCTCGCGCGCCGTGGAGAGCATCGTGCGCGCGTCCACCACTTCCACCAGCCCGGTCCGCGCGACCCCCTGCGTCACCCATTCGGCCACCATCGCACCGACGAGATCGAGCGAGCGATCGCCGGTGCGATTCTCCAGCGGCGCCACGATCACCCGATGCGCGTCGAGCGTCGTCCGTGGCTCCGCCAGCGCGCGAACGCCGAGGGCAACCGCCACGGCACACGCGACCACGCCGGCACCGAGGAGCCAGGGCGAGCGGTGCCGACGCAAAGAGGGCGACGGGAGCGCGGGAACCGTCTCGCCGCCGGGGACAGCGGCAACGACCACCGGCGCTGGTTCCCCGGGAGATCCCGTCACGGTCGAGGTGGCTGGCGTCGCAACCGGCGCCGGCTGCCGGAGCTCATCGGCCAGCGCCAGCACTGATGGATCGGGCGGCATTTCGAGCTCCTGGTCCATCAGGGCCCGGTACACCGCGGCGTGCCGCACGGCGCCGGCGCGATCCCCCGCGGCGGCGAGTGCCCGCATCAGCCGCGTCGCGATGCGGGCATTGTACGGGTCGTGGCCGGCGAGCCGACGCCACCACTGCACGGCCCCGGCCCGATCTCCTCGAATCTCTGCCGCCTCCGCTGCGCCCTCGAGTGCTCGCGCAAACACATGCGCGAGTGCGGCCCGCTCCCCCTCCACCCACCGCTCGAAGTCGCCGGCTCCCGGAAGGCTGAAGCCGTCGAGGAAGGGGCCGCCGTAGCTCGCCGCCGCCGCTTCCCACTCCCCCGCCCGCACCGCCCGCTCGAACTCCCATACGTCGCTCGACACGAGCAGCGGATCGAGTCGCAGGTCCTTCGCTCCCGCAATGGACTCCTCGGATCCGAGCTCCCGGCGAAGCGCGTACAACGCCTGCGTCACCGCCCGCCGGCCGCGCTCCTCGTCCGCATCGGGCCAGAGGAGCGCCATCGCCTTCTCCCGCGGCACGCCCTTGTCTCCGGCGCGCGCCAGGAGTGCCAGCAGGGCCAGCCGCCTCGGTTGCGTCCCCGACCCCGACAGGACGCCGCCGTCCCGCTGGATCGAAAGCTGGCCGAGCGTCGCGATGTGAAGCGGCATGACCCCAAGCTGCGGCCCCCGCACAGCCGTCGCAAGTACTGCCCGCGCAAGGAGATCGGCCTCGTAGACTCCGCGGTGATCTTCCGGAGACCCCGCCCCGTATCCTCCCGCCTCGCCAAACGTGCTCCACCAGACCTCTGCTCAGGATGCTCCGGATGCTTCGTCCCGTGCTGGCCCTCCTTGCCCTCATCGCGGTGCTGACACTTGCCGCCCGGTCCGGCCGGCTCGAGCGCGCCCGGCAGAGCGGCTTCGAGGCGACGGCCACGGGCGCGGCGACCGCCACGCTCGGCGGCTCCGCCGTCGCCGCGCCGCGGTCGATCGAGCTCGAGGGCCGGACCCCCGACGGGACGCTCCTCGTTCAATGGAGTTTCGCCGATCGGCCGGGCATCGGCAGTTACGCCGCAGGCGATTCGGCCGGCGCAGTGACCCTGCATGCCCTCTTCCTGGCCGGACCCGATTCCACCCCTGACGGCGTGTTTCGTGGACGCCGCGGCACGCTCCACATCCGTCACGTCTCTCCGCAGGTCATCACCGGAACGTTCGAGCTCCTGGCGCTCGGAACCGTGTCCGCGTCCCCGCGGCACGACACGCTGGGCGTGCGCATCGCCGGCTCGTTCATCGCCACCACCGTTTCCCCGTAGCACCACTCACACTCACGCTGGAGCCTGACTCATGTCGATCCGTTCGCGCCTCACCCGCTTCGCGCTTCCCGCGCTCGTCCTTGTCGCCGCCGCCTGCGGCGGAGACAACGCCGCCCCGAATCCGACCCCGAATGTCGGCAGCACGACCTACCAGCTCGTGGGCGTCGATCCGCTCGCCAACCTCGGCGGCGGCGGCGATGGCATCCCCGTGACGTTCGTCGACGGCTCCGGGAAGACACTCGAGTTCGAGTCCGGCTTCCTCCAGCTCAACGACGACGGGTCGTTCGACCTCACGCTCATGGTGGCCTTCAACGGAGACGAGTACGACGCCGGCGACCTCGGGACCTGGACCTCGGATGGCGCCACGATCGCGCTCGCGTCGGAGCTCGACGGGGCCAACTACACGGCGACGGTGAGCGGCTCCGACGTGACGACCACCTACAAGGTGGCCGGGCTTCAGTTCGAGCTGATGCTCAACGCCGAGTGATGCGATCGCAGAGGGCCGGCGATCCCCGCCGGCCCATCACCCTCTGGATGGATGACGACTCCGATGAACCAGCCCCACCGCTCCACGCAGCGCCGCGCGGCAGCCGCATCGCCCCTGCTGCTCCTCCTTGTCCTGGGCGCTTCGGCCTGCACCGACCGGGCCGACCCCTTCTCCCCCACCGCGGCACCCGGCATCTCGACCGCCGCGGGCGGGAGGCCAAAGGGTACGCCCACCCGCGGCCTGATTGCCTTCAGTCACAGCGTGAGCGGCAACCAGGAGATCTATACCGTCGCCGAGGACGGCTCCGGCCTCCGCCGTCTGACTTACAATGTCGAGCCGGACGATTCGCCCAGCTGGTCTCCGGACGCAAGGAAGCTGGCCTATGTGAGCCAGCGGGGCGGAAGGCGGGAGATCCATGTGATGAACGCGGACGGGAGCGGCGGGAAACAGCTCTCGAAACTCGCGCCGGCCATCACGGCGGTCACGGACGTGGCCTGGTCCCCCGATGGCCGCCGGATCGCATTCGCGGCGAGGGCGGAGGGCGAGGACTACCGGGATGTCTACGTCATGAGCGCGAGCGGGAGCAGCGTGACGCGGCTGACGACGGCCGATGGCGATGACCTTCAGCCCACCTGGTCGCCGGATGGCGAGCGGATCGCGTTCGCCAGCGCCGGCGGGGTCCCGGGCGACCCGTTCGAGGTCTACATGATGAACCCCGACGGCTCGAACGTGGCCAGGGAAACCGATTGCGCCTTCAATTGCTGGCACCCTGACTGGTCACCCGACGGCGCCCGCCTGGCCTACAACGAGCTGTATTCGATCAGGATCAAGAACCTCGCGACCTCGTACGTGGCGGACTTTGCCGAAATGGCCGGCGGTCCCGCCTGGTCCCCGGACGGCGTGCGCCTCGTCTACACGCGCGTCGACGATTTCGGCATCCTGATGACGATCAGCGCCGACGCGACCGGTGCCGACACCCTGGTTTCATTCCCCAACAGCTGGGCGGCCTGGGACGCGGATTGGGGCCGTTAGGCCACGGCCCCGGCACCGGGGGCCCGGGTGCCATTGCGCCCGGGCGCTCCGGGCGTTGATTGAGGAAGACCCGATTCCCGGAGCTTTCATGCGCGCTGCCACACTCTCGCTCCTCGTGATTCTCGCCGCCTGTACTCCGGGCGGCGGGAATGACACCACGCCTCCCGATCCCGACGCCGCTCGCCCCGAATCCCCCGCGCTGGTGGGCCCGATCTGGGTCCTCACCGAGCTCCCCGGAGCCACCAGTCTCCTGGGCAACGGTGGCCGCGCGCCCGATCTCCGCTTCACCGATGACGGGAACGTCGGCGGGTTCGCGGGATGCAATTCGATGGGCGGGCCGTACACCGTCGCCGGCGATTCCCTCCATCTCGGTCCCCTTGCCATGACACTGATGGCCTGCGACCAGGGGATGGACCTCGAGCGGGCCTACGCCGACGCGCTCGAGTCCGTCACGGGATTCCGGCGCCAGGGGCAGGTGCTCGAGCTGCTGGCGGGAGAGCGGACGGTGGCGCGCTTCGAGGCCCGCGCGGAATAGCGCACGCGGCGCAGGGAGGAACGAATGCCCGGCACGCGAGGCGCCGTCAGCGCCGGCCTCCTGCTGTTCCGGCGTCGCGATGGCCGGCTCGAGCTCCTGCTGGCGCATCCCGGCGGCCCCTTCTGGCGCCATCGGGATGACGGCGCGTGGACCATTCCGAAGGGGGTGCCGGAATCGGACGAGCCGCTCCTCGAGGCGGCTCGCCGGGAATTCGCCGAGGAGACGGGGACGCGCCCGGAAGGCGCCGCCCTGCCGCTCGGCTCGATCCGGCAGAAGGCGGGAAAGACCGTGCACGCCTGGGCGGTCGAAGGGGACCTCGATGCATCGCGCATCGTGAGCAACACGATGCGCGTCGAGTGGCCGCCGCGCTCGGGAAGGTGGAAGGAGATTCCGGAGGTGGACCGCTGCGCCTGGCTCGACCCCGACACCGCGCGCCGGAAGCTGAATCCGGCGCAGGCGGCATTCGTGGACCGGCTCCTCGAGTCGCTCGCCGCCACCGCCCCCTGACCCGCTGAACGAAGGAGCCGATCCCGTGGCGACGCGACTCGACAAGCCGATCCGGCGCGAGCTCGAGCTGAAGGGAAAGCTCTACACCGTGACGATTACCCCCGAGAGCGTGAAGATCACGCCGAAGGGAGGGCGCCGCGGCCACGAGATCACATGGGAAGCACTCGTGAGCGGCGATGCGGACCTCCATCAGGATCTCCGGATCTCCCTCGACGCGTACCGGGAATGAGCCCGCCGGATCCCGCGCTGCTCGCGGCGCTCGACACGAATCTCGTCACGCACTCGAGCTGGATCGCGCGACGCCTTCCCGGCATGGAGGTGGTCGACGAGGACGGGCTGGTGCTCGTCGATTCCGGCCTGGTGTGCGACACCTTCAATTTCGTGTCGCGTGCCCACCTCACCGACGCCAACGTCCGCGCCGGAGTCGACCGGGCGCTCCGGTGGTTCCGCTCCCGGGGGCGACCCTTCTCCTGGTGGGTCGGCCCGGCGGATACGCCTCCGGATCTCGGCCACAGACTCGAGCAGGAAGGGCTCGAGGCCGCCGAATCGGAGCTCGCCATGGCGGCCCCGCTCGCCGGCCTCCCGCGCGTCGCCGTGCCGGAGGGACTCGAGGTGATGCGCGCGCTCACCCCGGGGCAGATCGGCGATTTCGCCGTGATCAATGCGGCGAACTGGTCGCCGCCGGACCCGAACGTCGTCGAGTTCTACGCCCGGGCGACCGGGCTCCTCGCGGATCCGGCGTGCCCGTTGCGCCTGTACGTCGGCTACGTGCACGGCCGCCCGGTCGCCACGTCGGAGGTGACGCTGGCGGGTGGCGTGGCGGGCGTGTACAACGTCGCGACGCTCGCATCGTGGCGCCGTCGCGGGATCGCAGGCGCCGTGCTCCGCGCCGCGCTTGCCGAAGCGGCTGCGGGAGGGGTCGATAGGGCGGTCCTGCAGGCGGCACCCGACGGCGTCGGGGTCTATCGCCGGCTCGGCTTCGTGCCCTTCGGGCACATTCAGGAGTACAAGCCGCCCGCGGGATGGTTCACCGCGGATCCCCCGGACCGATCCGGCAGCGAGCGCGACCCGCGTCACGTCGCCATCCGCGGCGCGACGGCAGATTGATCGCCGCCGCCCGACGGCGACACGAATTCCCGATCCCGACACTCACCTGCCAGCTGGCAGAAAGGGGAATCCCCCAATGGCATCCGACGACAAGCGCAAGCTCATCGAGGGCCTGAACGAAGACCTCCGCGGCGAGTTCCAGGCCGTGATCATGTATCGCCTCTACGCCAGCATGGTGCAGGGACCCTGGCGGCAGGAGCTCCGCGCCTTCTTCTCGGCCGAGATTCCCGAGGAGCTGATGCACGCCCAGATCCTCGCCGACAAGATCTCGGCGATGGGCGGGACCCCCGCGGCCGAGCCCGCGCCCGTCCCCGTCGTGGCCGAGGCGAAGGCGATGCTCGAGAAGGCGCTCGAGGCGGAGAAGGAGACGATCAAGCGGTACGTGAAGCGCCGCGCGCAGGCGGAGAAGGCGGGGGAGTTCGGACTCGCGGTGCAGTTCGACGACCTCATCGCCGACGAGACGAGCCATCGCGACGAGCTGCAGCAGATGCTCGCCCGCTGGCCACGCGAAAGCTGACCCCTTCGTCTCGCTCGGTCACTCCCATTCGAGGAGGATGTGATGCTGGGCAACAGGCCGATGTCGGAGTGGATCGCGCAGTACGCCGAGAGTCACCAGCATCCCGTGAATCGCATCTGTCACACCTTCGGGATCCCGATGATCGCGCTCTCGGTTCCCCTCTTTCTCGTGGCACTCGTCGTCGAGGGATTCTGGCCGGTCCCCCTGACGCTGTTCGTGGTGGGTTGGATCTTCCAGTTCGTGGGCCATGCCGTCGAGGGGAAGCCCCCCGAGTTCCTCCGGGACTGGCGCTTCCTCTTCGTGGGGCTCCGGTGGTGGGTGGCCAAGATCCGGGGGAGGGCCTAGGAGGGTGTCACCCCCGCCCCCGATGGGGACACCGGGGCCCCCGGAAATCGGCCCTCCGGGGATCCCGGGTGGCCCGGAGGTTGCACATCCCATGTCCCGCTGGTTACCCTGTCTGGAGACCTGTTCGGACCCTGCTCGCAGAGGAAGCGCATGATGTTCGGTATCCCCCGTATTGCCGCGGCTCTGGTCGCGCTCACCATCGCGATCCCCACGGCACCGGCGGATGCGCGCGTCTCCCGCTCGGCGCCCCCTTCGGCGGCTCCAGGTGATTCGGTCGCCGCCGCGGCTGCCTCTCTGGCAGAAGCGGCGGCGGCGGCGGGCCTCCGGAACGAGGTCCTCGACCTCGCCCTTCGGGCCCATGCCCGGGCTACCGCCCTCGGCCGGACCACCAGCTCCATCCTCACCGTCATCGATTACAGCCTTCCTTCGCGCGAGCGCCGCTTCTGGGTGCTGGACGTGGTCGAGGGAACAGTGCTGGAGCGCGAGCTCGTGGCCCACGGGAATCGCACCGGGGGCGACATCGCCACCGCCTTCTCCAATCGGCCCGGAAGCAACCAGTCGAGCCTCGGCACCTTCGTGACGGGCGCGACGTACCGGGGCAAGCACGGTCGCTCGCTCCGGCTTCACGGCCTCGACGCCGGCCTCAACGACCGCGCGCTCGACCGCGCCATCGTCGTTCACGGCGCCGCCTACGTGAACGAGGGAATCGTCGGACAGCTCGGGCGCCTTGGCCGGAGCCAGGGATGTCCCGCACTTTCGGAAAGCGCCGCGCAGCGGATCATCGACCTGATCAGGGACGGGACCGTGATCTTCTCCTATCACCCGTCCGCGGACTTCGAGACGCTCCTCGCCGCCAGCTGATCGCGCGTTCGTCCGTCAGCGCCCCCGGAACCGGGGGCGCTCTGCATTTCCGCCCTCCCTCCCGATTTTCCTCCCGCCCGCCGATCTTGAACCGAGGAGGTACCGATGACGGAACAGCTTCCCCGCCACGACCAGGCGATGCGCAACGCCGATGGCTCGGCGGCGCACGACATGCGGGCGCCCGCCGTGCTGCACTTCTCGCGCGAGGGCCGGCACGAGGAGCTGTCCTGCGGCAGCGCCGCGGACGCGATGCTGCTCGCGATGGAGATGCATCACCGGCACGACGGCGTGCCGGACCGGATCGTCCTCGCCGACGGCGCGGAGATCGGAACGGTGGCGATCCGCCAGGAGTACGAACGGATGCTTGCGCTCGGGCAGTTCGGTTGAGATGGGCGTAACGGGTTACGTCACTGCGGCAGCGCTTGCCGCGCTCGCGGCCTGCGCCGGCCCGGTCGAGATCGACGCGGGAACGCTCGCGGGCAGGTGGGGCGGCCCCCATGTCGAGCTGACGTTCGACTCGGCCGGGAGCGCCGTGGCCGAATACGATTGCGCGCACGGAACGCTCGCTGCGCCCATCACGGATCTCGGGGACGGACGGTTCACCGCGACCGGCGTGCACGTGATCGAGCACGGCGGCCCCGTAATCGACGGGGAGCCGCCCGACGCGCATCCCGCGATCTATACCGGCCGCCTCCGGGGGGACCGGCTCCAGCTCACGGTCACGCTGCAGGACGGCTCGCGCCAGGCGATCGGCCCCTTCGAACTGGTTCGCGGCGCCCCCGGAATGCTCTTCCGATGCCTGTAGCTCGCCCCGGCGCGGTGGGCGCCGACGATCTCGACGGCCTCCTCGCCTTCCTCCGGACTGCGGAGCGGCTCAAGACCGTCACCCGGAGCGGGTGGACGTCAGAGGGGGCGCAGGAAAGCGTCGCGGAGCACACGTGGCGGCTCTGCCTGATGGCGATGCTGCTCTACGACGGCGTCCCCGGCATCGACCTCGCGAAGCTCCTGCGGATGTGCGTGATCCACGACCTGGGGGAGGCGCTGAGCGGCGACATCCCCGCCCCGAGCCAGTCGGTGGATGCGAGCAAGGCCGGCGCGGAGCGGGCCGATCTCGTGACGATGGTGGCGCCGCTGCCCGAGCCGCTCCGGGAGGGAATTCTGCAGCTGTGGGACGAATACGAAGGGGCAACCTCACCGGAAGCGCGGATCGCCAAGGGACTCGACAAGCTCGAGACGATCCTGCAGCACACGCAGGGGAACAACCCGCCCGGCTTCGATTACCGGTTCAACCTCGACTACGGCCGCCGCTATACCGATGCCGACCCTGTCCTGGCGGCGATCCGGGCACGACTCGACGAGGAGACGCTCCGCCGGGCCCGGGCAGGAGAGTCAGCGACTCCGGCGTGACCGGCTCGACCAGTGAATCGCCCGGATGCGCCAGCCGCCCTCGCTGCGAGTGAGCACCATGAGCTCGGCGCCATTGCTCGAAACGGGCCGCTCGCGGAAGACCCCTTCGCTCTCACTCGTCCCCGTGTACCACGCCACATCCCCAGCGACGTGAACGTCGAGCGTCCGGCGCGTACCCCGGACCGCACGCGCAAACTCGATGTCCGCCGGCAGGTGATGCCCCCGATACTCGGCGAGGTCCTCCGCGCCGCCTGATTCCAGGATCCGGACGTCGGGCGCCAGCAGCGCGAGCGCGGCGGCGCTGTCGCCCGCGGCCAGGGCGGCATGGAATCGTTCGACCGCGGCCACCACCGCGGCCGAGTCTCCCGCCTGATCAGCCGACTGCGCCAGCGCGGGCGCGCTCGAGGCGAGCGCGGCCAGGAACAGCATCGGCACGAAACGTCGCAGCATCATCGCAGATTCTCCCCGGAGTGATTCCTAGTCGAGCCGCAGCTTCATCCCCTCGTGACTTGCCCTGAAGCCGAGCCGCTCGTAGAACCGGTGCGCGTCCACCCGCGACTTGTCGGTGGTGAGCTGCACCTGAAGGCACCCGCGCTCGCGCGCGCGGCGGATCGCCTCCTCCATGAGCCGCTGCCCGATGCCCGACCCACGCGTCGAGGCCGCAACCCGCACCCCTTCCACCTGCGCGCGCCAGCTACCCTGATAGGTCAGGGAGGGCACATAGGTGATCTGAAGGCAGCCGAGCACCGCGCCGTCCCCGTCCGCCACGAGGACTTCGTTGTTCGGGTCGGCCTCGATGGCGGCGAAGGCGCGGGCGTACCCGGGGGGCAGCGGATCCGAGGCATCCTCCCGCTGCGCGCCGAGCGGATCGTCCGCGAGCAGCCGCACGATCGCGGGGAGATCGCCGGGCGTCGCGTTGCGCAGGCGGAGCCGCAGCATGGCTCTCTGCGCCGCTAGTTCCCGGCGCCCGGCGCCGGCGACCGGTTCCAGATGTCGAGCTGCATCCGCCACCGGCCGTCGCTCCCGCGCTTCCAGACGACGACGTACTTGCCGTGCCCCGGCCCCCACGCCTCGCCATCGTTCGTGCCGGACACCTCGAAGACCCCGTGGTCGTACGCCGTATTCCCCACGACCTCGATCCGCGTCGGCGTGATGCGGTGATGCGTGATGCGCCGGCCGGGGCCGAGCGTCCAGTAGCGCTCGATCGCCTCCCGCCCCTCGATCGCCGGCGTTCCCTCCGGGAAGATCACGGCATCGTCGGTATAGGCCTCCGCCATCGCGCGGGCATCGCCGCGCACGTACGCCGCCGAGAAGGCGCGTGCCGCCTCGTGCATCGTGGCGCTGTCGCGCGAGGCGGCCGGGCCGGGCGCGGCGCCCGGCGTATTCCCGCTGCCGGTGCTCGGCGCGCAGCCCGCAATCGCGGCCGCGGCGAGCAGCGCGGTCAGGCTCCAGACTCCTCGGCTCATGCCCCCCTCCCATTGATCGTTCCGTCGGTTGCCACTCTCGCCATGTCGCGCCGCACGGTCTTCACCGCCAGCACGATCACCGCTCCGCCCAGCATCCCCGCCGCCGGCAGGAGGAGGACGGCGCGATCGATGCCGAACCGGTCGGAGAGTCCGCCGACGAGCGGCAGCGCGACGGCGTCGCCGACGAGGTGAATGAAGAGATAATACGTCCCGGCCACGGTGGCGCCGATCCGCGCCGGCACCACGTCGAAGATCGATGCCACGATCGGGCCGTTGTACCAGGTCAGGAAGAAGACCGCCCCGGCGAAGAGGGGACCGAAGAGCGCCACGTCCCGGCTCAGCAGGAGGCCCGTGGCGAGGGCGCCGCCGATGAGCATGCCGGTGGAAATCGTGATCACCCGCGCCGCCTCCGTGCGCGTCCGCAGCCAGTCGGCGATCCCGCCGCCGGCGAGGGTCCCCAGGGCACCGAAGAGGAGGAGCCGCCAGCCGAGGAGGTCGGACGCTTCCGCGGCGGACATGCCGAGCGAGCGCGATACGAAGGTTGGCGCCCATCCCACGAGCCCGTTCATCCCGAACGAGATGAGCGCGCCGCCGATGAAAATGTAGACGAGGGTCGGCGTTCCGAGCACCGCGCGGGCGGAGCCGAGCATCCCCTCGATGGCTCCCGTCATCTCGCCGCCGAACGGCGTTTCGTCGATCCGGTTGCGCCGGATCTGATGCACCCAGACCCAGATGTTGAGCGCAATGCCGATTCCCGCCACGATCGCGAACGCCGCGGCGTCGATCCGGCTGGTGGCGCCGAACCGCCGGTCGAGCACGAGCGCCGCGGCGCCGCCGAGGACGAGTCCCACGATCGTCGGCAGGAACTGGCGGAAGAGGGAGAGCCCCTGGTCCCGCATCTCGCGGAAGTAGGGGCGCAGGATGATCGGCGGGTGATGCCGCGTCGGGTCCCGGAGCCTTGCCGCGAGCGCCGCGCAGACGAATCCGGGGGCGCCGACCACCATGAAGGCGATCCGCCAGCCGTAGGCCTCGCCGAGCTTCCCGCCGAGCCAGATGCCGAGCCCGCCGCCCACGACGAGCCCCGCGGCGAGGATCCCCATCGCCACCGCCCGCCCGCGCTTCGCGAAATAGTCGGCCACGAGGGACGCCGCGGCGGCGCCGAACGCCGCCTCCCCGATCCCCACCGCGGCGCGGCAGATGAAGAGCTGCGCGTAGCTCTCCACCATCCCGCTCAGCACCGTGAAGAGACTCCAGCACGCCACGCCGAACGCGATGACCGCCCGCCGCGAGCGGAGATCGCTCATGACGCCGAACGGCAGCGCGGCGAGCGAGAAGACCAGCACGTACGCCGAACCGAGCCACCCGAGCTGCGCGTCGGAGAGCGCCAGCTCGGCCTTGATCGGCTCGAAGAGCGCGAAGATGACGTTCCGGTCGAGGTAGTTGAGGAGGTTGATGACCGTGAGCAGCCCGAGCGCGTACCAGGCGTACGCGCGGGTGGGCGGGAGGGGTAACGCTGCTGTGGCGGGACCGGTCACCGGCGCGCGATCGTCTCTGTGCCGCCTGCGCCGGGGTGCATGTGCGAGAGCGACTCTTCGGCGCGCTCGTCACGGAAGGCGAGCGCCGCGCGGTATTCGTCCACCAGCCGCTGCATCATCGCCTCGCGGCGGCGGTAGAGCCGCTTGAGCTCCCGCGGCTCGTGCCGGGCGCAGGCATAGGCGGTCAGGAGCGGCAGCGCCACCGAGTTGTCCATGTAGCAGACGACGGTGCCGGGAAGCTGATCGGGGTCGATCTTCCCCCAGCTCACCGCTTCGGCGGGCGTCGCGCCCGAGAGGCCGCCGGTATCGGGGCGCGCGTCGGTCATCTGCAGGAAGTAGTCGTGCCCCCGCTCGTCGATGCCCAGCACCTCCTGGATCTGCGGCTCGGTCTGGAGCATGAAGTTCTTGGGGCTCCCGCCCCCCACGATCAGGACGCCGCTCTTCCCCCCGCTCCGCTTCGCCTCCAGCACGATGGACGCCGTCTCGTTCACGTCGGCGCTCACGTCGAAGCGGAGCCGGCTCCCCGCCAGCGCCTGCTCGGCCACGTTCATGCCGATCGAGCTGTCCCCCGGCGAGCTGGTGTAGATGGGCACGTCCAGCTGGTGCGCGGCAGCCAGCACCGAGCGGCGGGAAAGACCGAGCGACTTCTCGCGCTCGAGCATGTACCCGCCGAGGAG
>DASTYH010000427.1:0-12909 GCA_035765075.1 Gemmatimonadales bacterium | reverse complement strand
GCAATGCGCGAATCGAGGAGCTCGTTGCAGAATCGGGCGCCGTCGGCGGCGCGGCCTACGCCGCGGCGGCGAGAGAGGCCGGAGCATCCGAGCTGATCGAAGGCGCGATCTTCAACCTCGGCGGCGGGCTCCTCCGGCTCGATCTCCGCGAGGTGGATCTCGCGTCGGGCACCGTGCGGCGCGCCACGAGCCTCGAGGGACGCGACCTGGTCGCGCTCGTCGAGCAGGGGGCCGCGGAGATCGCCGCCGGGTTCGACACGACGGAGGCAGGTGAGGAAGCGGGTCCGAGCGGGAGCGGTACGCGGTAGACGGTGGGCGGAGCGCCACCGTCCCCTTCAGAGATGAAACAGATAGCTCACCTTCGCGAAGAACGCGTCCCGCGTCCGCTGGAGACGCTCGAAGCGGAAGGATTCGGGCTCGGTCATCGTGCTTCCGTACCCCGCGTACACCACGGTCCCCGGCGTCGGGCGGAAGGCGAAGAGAAAGTCGAGGCGGAAGGTGTTCCGCTCGAATCCGGCGGCCCGCGTAAAGCCGCCCGCCCCGTCCCCGTAGTAGATGGGGTGCTGCGTGCGGGACTCGTCCCGCAGGCTGTCCTGCCGTTCCATCGCGTACTCCCCCACCAGCCGCACGAAGAGGGGACGGGAGAGCTGGTATTCGACGCGTGCGCGCGGGATCTTCCCGACGAGCACGGTCGACCCGTCGGTGCGCCGGTCCACTTCCTGCCAGTTGTAGGTGAGGTCGAGCCGCAGCTTGTCGCTGGGCCGGACCGATACCGACGCGTTCAGGATGAAGAGCTCCCCGGAGGCCCACTCGGGGAAATTCTCGTCATGGCCGTAGAGCAGGAAGGCCGAGGCGTTGAACGCGCGGAACGTCGGCGTCTGGACGTTGACGTACACGTCGCTGTTCGGGATCGTCGGCTGGCCCGTGAAGGGCACGAAGGTGGTGCCGCCGGCGCCGTCGGGAATTCCCAGGTAGTAGTTCGCGTAGAGGCCTTCGTCGTATCCGAACTTCTCGAGATAGTAGCCCGCAGCGAGATTCCAGCCGCCGCGAAGCGCCCCGTTCAGGTTGACGTGGAGCTTCTGGTCCTGGATTCCCTCACCGGCCGTGAACTTCCGGTACTGCCACGTTCCGTCGAGCACGATGCCCGCCGTCAACGTCTCGAGCAGCGCGCCCGGCCGGCCGTTGAAGGTGCGATAGGGCGTGATGTTGGCCCGCACGATCCCGGGCCGCGGGATGAACCCGCTCCCCGCGCGAAAATCATCGGCGATGCCGGAAAAGAGGGTGCGCCACCCGAAGGTCCGGCCGTTCCGGTCGAACCGCGCGAGCCAGAGCGGCGCCGTGTTCGTCCCGTCCCCGGTCCGGGTCCGGCTCCCCGCGAGCTGGAACGCCGAGCTGTAACCTCCGCCCAGCACGATCCGCCCATCCACGCCCGCGACCCGGTTGTAGTTCCCTCCCTCGACCCGGTCGGTGTACGCAAGACCGATGCGTGACGACCCGCCCACGTCCTTCTGGAGTCGCACGATGTTGTAGACCGGATGGTCCCCCGTTGCCGAGTTGGCGTCGTCGTCCACGGCGGAGAGCACGCCGATGTTGGTCCCGAACGCCGTCCCGGTGAGCTTCGCGGCCGCGACCGGCTGCACGATCCGGCGGCTGTAGATCAGCTGGTTCGGGGTGGTGAACTGCTCGATACCGTCGAGAAAGAAC
Source organism: Gemmatimonadales bacterium (assembly GCA_035765075.1). Classification (GTDB taxonomy): domain Bacteria; phylum Gemmatimonadota; class Gemmatimonadetes; order Gemmatimonadales; family GWC2-71-9; genus CAMLLJ01. Next base: position 11,205 of record DASTYH010000427.1, on the reverse strand, counting down.
GGCCGCCGCTCCGGAAAGAAGAGCGCCTGCCGGGGATCGAACCCGAGCTGCCCGGCATCGCTCTCGACCTGGCTGAAGTCGGGATTGAACGAGGCGTTGAGATTGAGGTTGTTCGTGATCCCCCAGCGCGCATTGCCCCCGAACTGCGGATTCCCCCCGGTATAGTCGTATCCCGCGGTCCCGGGGGCGCCGCTCCGGTTGGCCGTCACCTCGGGGTTCACGTCGATCACGAGGCCGCGACGGAGATCGGTCAGGCCGGTGAGGCGGCCCGACTGCGCCAGGAACGACGTGGCCGCCCGCCGCGCCGGTGTCCACGAGTCCTGGGAACCGGAGTGCTGGGTCCGGCGCACGACGTTGAGCGTCCAGGTCTGCTCGCGCGACGGCTGGAACCGGAGCGTCTTGAACGGGATGCGCACTTCGATCACATAGCCGCCGGCGTGTACCTCGCCCTTCGACTGCCAGGTGAAGTCGGGACTCAGGTCGGTCCCCTCGCGGGAGACGTTCGCGCCCCCGAAGCCGGTGCTGGTGGCGCCCCGCTCCACCATCGCGCCATCCATCTGCACGCCAAGCGGATTGACCGCCAGAACGGTGGCCTGGCGCCCGTCGTTGAAGGTGCCGATCAGTATCTCGACGAAGTCGTCGGCGAAAATCCGGTCGCGATCGGCCAGGGTCGCGTGCACCGCTCCGTGGGGCTCGCTCGCCCGGATGCCGAAGTGAATGGCCGTGGGGGAATACCAGACGAGCACCTCGGTCGAATCCTCGGCCGGCACGCCGTCCACCGGCGCAAACCGCGAGAAGTCCGTGAGCCGCACCGCTTCCAGCCAGACCGGTTCGTCGAGCCGCCCATCCACCGCAATGTCGGCTTCGATCCGCGGCGCCCGGACTTCGATCTCCCCGGCCCGACCGCTGTAGACCCGGCTCGCGGGGGGAAGCGCGGCGACGGGCACGGGGTAAGCCGCCTGCAGGGCGAGCAGGAACGTCGTGAGCATGGGTTACCGGAATGACGAAGGGACCGCGGGCTGGCGAACGATGCCCCTTTCAACCGCTACGGGAGCGGCGGCGGTCCGGTTTCGGCGGGAGGCGGAAGTGCGCTACTGGACGCACTCCCCTTCAGGGTCGGGCTTCGGCGCGCTCAGCGCGGGGCGGTGGTCGAGATTCGCCACCCGCACGGCGATATCGTGAATGAGCGTGGAGACCCGGGTGAGCTGCTCGTAATCGATGTACTGCGGCTCGTCCGTCACCATGTGGTAATCGCGGTGACTGCCGGTGCTGAAGAACGTGACCGGTATGCCGAACTTTGCGTACTCGTAATGGTCGCTCCGGCAGTAATACTGCTCCGGATGGCCGTTGGCATCAAACTGGTAGTCGAAGCGGAAGCCAAGCCGGTTCTCGCTGTTCACGGTCTCCACCAGATCGCCCAGCTCGCGCGAGAGGCGGCGCGAGCCGATGAGCTGCACGTACCCGGGGCCGCCGTCCGGGACATCCTGCGCCGTGCCGCGCCCGATCATGTCGATATTGAGCGCCGTCACGATCGAATCCCGCGGAACCGTCGGATGCCCGGTGTACCACGCAGCGCCGAGGAGCCCCGCCTCTTCACCGGTGTGCCACACGAAGAGGATCGAACGGCGCGGCCGCTCGCGCGCACCCTGCAGCGCTTCGGCGATCTCCAGCAGCGCCACGGAGCCCGAGCCGTCGTCGTCGGCGCCGTTGGCGATCGAGTCGCGCCGGGGCGGCCGGAGCGCGGCGATGCTGTCGCGGATCGCGCGGATCCGGGCCGCCTCCTCGGCGGTGGGCGCCCGCTCCGGATCGTCCGCGCCCATGGGACGGATCACCGTGTTGTACGCGCGGAGGGAATCGTGATCCACCGCGCGCCCCGCGATGCCGATGTGGTCGCTGTGCGCGCCGATCGCGACATACTGGGTCCGGAGCCGCGGATCGCTGCCCTCGAGCAGGGCCACCACGTTGCGGGCCGGATACTCGGCGGGCTCGGTGCGGTATCGAATCGTGCCCTCGAGCGTCCGCCCCACGGTGCCGGGTGCGAGTCCTTCGAGCGGACGGCCCAGGAGGCGCTCCGCGGCGCTTGCGCTGATCCAGAGATGGGGGACCTGGGGCGTGGAATCGGGATCGCCGACCCGGACTGCCGGCTCGCGGAGGAAGGAGAGCACCCCCGGGGGCATATCGCCCAGGGTGGCGAGCGCAATACCGGCGGCGCCGGGAAAGCGCGCGAGGAGCTGGGTCCGCGAGGCGGTCCACCGCGGCCCCGTGGGGCCGGGCGTCATGGTGAGGACCACCAGCTTGCCGGCAACCTGATCCGCGGTGGCGAGCCGCGTCTCGTCCCCCCACACGCCCCCGAAGACCGCGGCGACACCGTCGAGCGAGCGCATCCCGGGGCCGAGGTCGAACGCGGCAAAATCAGTCCACGGGGCGAACGTCGCGCCCGCCACGCTCAGGGTCGTGGTCGTGTCGAAGAGGCGCCGGTGAGTCGGCACCGTCTGGAAGTAGGTGCCGTTCTCGCCCGCCGGCGCCAGCCCGATTCGCCGCGCCTCGGCCGCCAGGTACGCGGTGGCCTTGAAGTTCCCCCGCCGTCCGAACTCCCGCCCCTCCATCGAATCGTCGGCAAAGGCGAAGAGCCGGGCCCTGAGATCGGCCGCGGCGATGGCGGCCTCCGCCGGGCGGGGCGGCGTCGACGCCGGCGTTACCGGGCGGGCACAGGCAGCGACGACGACGACGGCAACGGCGAGACGCGGCGAAAGGGGGGCCACGAGCGACTTCTCCATGGATGGCGTGCGGCGGCACGCGTGAGGGACGGCGTTCGTTTTCGCCTACGCGTGCGGGGCTCCCCCGGTTTCCTGCTCGGCACGCCCGCGGTGATAGTGCCGGCGCGCCTTCTCCCGGTTGCCGCACTCGCGCATGTCGCACCAGCGGCGGCTCCGGTTCCGGCTCTGATCGATGAACATCCAGCTGCATTCCTCGTTGGCGCAGATCTTCAGCCGCTCCAGCGAGGAGCCGGTGAGGATCTCCGCCGCGGAATAGGCGACGGGCCAGAGCATCCAGTCGAGCTCCGAATCGGGAGCATCGCTCCACGCCCAGCAGCACCCCACCTCGCCCAGGCGAAGCCGGCGCCGACCGACACACCCGCCAAGCGCGGCGTTCAGCGCCTCGAGATCGGCGGGATCGGGTTGCGCGCCCGCCGCAAATCGCTGGAAGAGGCGGAACAGGACCTCCCGGAGATCACGCGCGCGGGCCAGCGCACGCTCGGCATCGGCCGGGCGCTTCGCCGCTTCGGCCAGGAGGCGGTCCCCCTCGCTCCGTCCGATGAGCTCGGAGCGGATGCACCACTCGACGAGGGAGGCATAGGTGGCAAGCCGCTCCCGCGGCCGCGGGCTTCCGCGGCTCCCCACCGTGTTCACCAGCTGGATTGCGAGAGGGTCGCCCATTCTAACCACCAAAATGATCTTGACAGGTTAACTGCCTGCAGGTACTCTGTAACCACTCAAAAGTGTATTACCGGTTACAGCGCGCCGCAAGGAGTCGTCCCATGTCCCAGCTCTCATCCCTCCCCCGCCCGTTCGCCACCCGCTCCGGATCCGGGACCAGATCCCGCCCCGCGCCGGGACTTCACCGGCTCGCCCTCGCCTGGTGGTCGGGATGGGTCAGCACCGCCTCCACGCTGGGGCGGGAAGGCATTCGCTGATGGCGAGCCGCGGGAAGATCGCAGCCGCCTTCGCGACCATCTACCTCTTCTGGGGGGTCACCTTTCTCGCCCTCCGGTACACGGTCGCCGAGGTCCCGCCGATGCTCACCATCGCCATTCGATGCGTGATCGGCGCGGCGGTCATCTATGCCTGGCTCGCCCTCCGGGGCCGGCTCGAGCGCACGACGCGGGAGCAGTGGCTCGTGGCGGTGGGGGCGGGCCTCCTCCTCTTCCTCGGGGGCCACAGCGTGCTCGCCTGGGCTGAAATGAGTGTTCCATCCGGTCAGGCGGCGCTCCTCCTGACCGCGATCCCCGCGTGGCTCGTCCTCATCGAGGCGTTCCGCGCCCGCCGATTCCCCGCGGGACGAGTGCTCGCGGGGCTCGCCCTGGGCACGGCAGGCGTGGGACTCCTGACGCTGGGTGCGGGTCCGGGTGGGGGCGGTTTCGAACGGATTGCGCTCGTACTCGCCGCCCTCGCCTGGGCCGCCGGGTCGCTCTATGCGCGCCATGGCGCCCGGCCCGCCTCCGCCGCACAGGCGACGGCGATGCAGCTCGCCGCCGGCGGCGTGATCGTGCTCGCGGCGAGCGCCTCCACCGGGGAGCTGAGCGGATTCCAGCTCGCCGCCACCTCGCCCCGGGCGCTCGGCTCCCTCCTCTTCCTCGTGCTCGGCGGAACGGTTGCCGGCTTCGCGGCGTACACCTGGCTGCTCCGGGTCACGTCGGCCGCCGCAGTGGGAAGCTATGCCTTCGTGAATCCGGTGATCGCGGTGGGCCTCGCGTGGGCGGTGGGCGACGAGGCGGCCTCCCCCGTTACCGCCCTTGCCGGCCTGCTCGTCGTCTCCGCCGTGCTCCTTCTCGGGGGGTGGTTCCGGCTCCCCGCGTGGGTGTTCGCCCGAAGCAGGTCCCTCGGCGCTCCGGCCGCACAGTGCGAGCCGCTCCGGCGGTGATGTCCGGATCCCGCCCCCGAATCCGCATGGGATGAGGGCGGATTGCCCACGGGACCATGGGACAGGAGCAGCGACATGATGATCAGGCTGGTGACGAGAGCGGCGCGCCGCTGGTGGGGGCTCTGGGTGGTCGGAGCTGCGGGTGATGGACCGATGATGGCGAGGTGAGCCTCGCCGATAGACTCGCTTCATCGTCCAACCACCTGCAAGGAGTCGGCATGAAGCGGATCGTTCTGTTGCTGGTCGTCGTCGTGGCGGGCGCGAGCGCCATGCTCCTCCGGACGTCGCGGCCGGCGGCCCCCGCCGTCCTCACCGTGACTGCCCGGGATTACGCGTTCGAGGCGCCCGATTCGGTGGCGGCGGGGATGACGACCATCCACCTGGTGAACCAGGGCCCCGAGTTCCACCATGTGCAGCTCCTGAGGCTCGATGGCGGCCACACCGTCGCCGAGTATCTCGAGGCGCTCCGGACCGGGGCGCCCCCCGCGTGGGCCACCGACCTCGGCGGGCCCAATACGCCGATGCCGGGGGGAACGAGCGATGTGACGGTGAACCTCGAGCCCGGGAACTACGCCATCGTCTGCCACATCCCCTCCCCCGACGGCGTTCCCCATATCGCCAAGGGGATGATGCACGAGTTCGTCGTCACCGGGACCGCGCCCGCCACCGTGGCGTTCGAGCCTGATGTCGAGGTCACCCTCTCGGACTACGACTTCACGATGTCTCGACCGCTCGCGGCGGGAACGCAGCGGATCCGCGTGCGCAATGCCGCCGCGCAGCCCCATGAGATCCTGCTGATCCAGCTGGCGGAGGGAAAGACGGGCGCCGACTTCCTGCAGTGGTTCGCAACGCAGCAGGGTGCGCCCCCGGCGGTGCCCGTTGGCGGCACCACCGCCATCTCGACGGGAGGAACGAACGACCTGACGGTGGATCTTGCGGCGGGCGACTACCTGCTGATCTGCTTCATCCCCGATGCGAAGGACGGTAAGCCGCACTTCGTGCACGGGATGGTGAAGACGATCACGATCGGCTGAGCATCCCCTCCAGCCGTGCCTTCACCGCCGGCCACTCGTCGTCGAGGATGCTGAAGTAGACCGAATCCCGCCGGTGGCCATCCCGCATGATCACCTTGGAGCGAAGGGTCCCCTCCTCCTTCGCGCCGAGGCGGAGGATGGCCCGGCGCGACTGTTCGTTGCGTCCGTCGGTCTTGAGCTCGACGCGGATGCAGCGCAGCCGCTCGAAGGCGTAGGTGAGGAGGAGGTACTTGCACTCGGTGTTGACGCGGGAGCGCCAGTACCGGGGCGCATACCACGTGAACCCGATCTCGACCGACCGGTTGGCCGCCGACACGGAGTGGTAGCGCGTGGCGCCGATGATCTCGGCGGCTTCCCGGTGATAGACCGCGAAGGGCAGCGCCTCACCCCGCTCCTGGTCGCGGAGCGCGGCGCCGACGTACGCCCGCATGAGCTCGGGGGTGCGGGGGTCGTGGATCGTGTAGCGCCAGATCCGTTCGTCCTGGGCGGCCGCGAGCAGCGCCGGCTCATGCGCGACGCTCAACGGCTCGAGACGGACCGTCGTTCCCTCCAGCGTGACCGGGTGCAGCCTGCCGCCCGCCCACGGATCGTCACTCGGCATCCTGACTCCCCTCCGGAAGGTTCCACGATTCCCCTGCCGGCCCGGGGACCGGACGCGAAATGTGGGGCACGACGCTCGACGACATCAAGTGGCGCGGTGGCCGAATGCGATTATGCTACGGCTTCCGATGACCCCGGGTCCGACCATGCATCGCTTTCCGCTCGCTGCCGTGCTCCTCGCAGCTGCATTTCCCTCCGCCGGCCTCGCCCAGTCCGGCGACACCACACGCTACGAGATCGCCTTTCCCAACGCAGTGCACCACGAGGCCGAGGTGCGCGTCGAATTCAGAGGGGTTCCTGACGGCGTGCTCGAGCTCCGGATGAGCCGGAGCTCGCCCGGGCGGTACGCGCTGCACGAGTTCGCGAAGAACGTCTACGCGGTGAGCGCGGCAGATTCCCGCGGCCGTCCGCTCCGCGTGTCCCGGCCCAATCCGCATCAGTGGGACGTGGCGGGCCACGACGGCACGGTGGTCGTGACCTACACGATCTTCGGCGACCGGGTGGACGGCACCTACGCGGCGATCGACCGGACCCACGCGCACCTCAACATCCCCGCGACGTTCATGTGGGCGCGCGGCCTGGAGGATCGGCCGGTCCGCATCACCTTCCGCCCGTTGCGCCCGGAGTGGAAGATTGCCACCCAGCTGGCGCCCACCGCCGATCCGCACACCTTCACCGCCCCGCACCTCCAGTACTTCATGGACAGCCCCACCGAGCTGAGCGCGCACGACGTGCGCAGCTGGACGGTCGGCGGAAATCCCACCCGGACCATTCGCCTGGCGCTGCACCACGCCGGCACCGCCGCCGAGCTCGACAGCTTTGCGGACCGGGTCAGGCGCGTGGTCGCCGAGCAGGCCGCGATGTGGGGCGAGCTTCCGGCGTTCGATTACGGCACCTACACCTTCATCGCCGACTACCTCCCCTATGCCAGCGGCGACGGGATGGAACATCGGAACTCCACGATTCTCACGGGCAGCCGGCCCCTCTCGGGGGGCGGCATGCCCAACCTCGGCACCGCCTCGCACGAGTTCTTCCACGCGTGGAACGTGGAGCGCATCCGCCCGAAGTCACTGGAGCCGTTCGATTTCGAGGAGTCGAACATGTCGGGCGAGCTCTGGCTCGCGGAAGGATTCACCAGCTACTACGACGACCTCTTCATTCGCCGCGCCGGCATCACCACGCTCGAGCAGTATGCGGAGGGACTTGGTGGTGGGGTCGATTTCGTGATCAATGCGCCGGGCCGGCGGTTCTTCTCTCCGGTCGAGATGAGCATGCAGGCGCCCTTCGTGGACGCGGCCGCGTCGATCGACCCGAACAACCGCGCCAACACCTTCATCTCCTACTACACGTGGGGGGCGGTCCTCGGCCTGGCCCTCGACCTCGACATTCGCGCTCGATTCCGCGGGAAGTCACTCGATGATTTCATGCGGCTCATGTGGACGCGGCACGGCAGGCGGGAGCAGCCCTATACCCTGGCCGACGTCGAGCGCGCGCTCGGTGAGGTCACGTCGCCCACCTGGGCTGCCGACGTCTTCCGGCGCTACATCCAGGGGCGGGAGGTCCCGCCGCTCGACACGCTCCTCGCCCGCGCGGGCCTCCTTCTCCGGAAGGCCCATCCGGGCAAGGTCTGGCTCGGGCCCGTGGGCCTCGAACCGCGCGACTCCACACTCCTCGTGGTCAGCCCGCCCACGATCGGCTCACCGCTCTACGACGCCGGCGTGGAGCGCGGAGACCGGCTCGTCTCCCTGGCCGGCCGGGCCATGCTCACCTCCGCGGACCTCGACGCCGTGCTGGCGGGCCGGAAGGATGGCGACACCGTCCCCGCGGTCATCCTTGGCCGCGATGGCCGGCGTGAGGTGGCGGTAAAGCTCGCCGAGGACTTCACGCTCGAGATCGTGACCTTCGAAAAGGCGGGGCGGGAAGTGAATCCGGAAATCGCTGCCTTCAGGGAGGCATGGATGGGCAGCCGACAACAGTAGGCGGTAGACGGTAGACGGGGGCCCGCGCTGGCGAGCCCCCGTCTGCCGTCCACTTGTCTGCCGGCTACTTCAGGAACAGCAGCTCCCGATACGTCGGCAGCGGCCAGAGGTCGGCAGCGACGTGCAGCTCCAGCGTGTCGACCGCCTGTCGCAGCTTCTCCATGGCCGGCTTGACCTTCGCATTGATCTGGGCGACGTGCTTCATCGGCTCGTGGCCGTCGAAGGCCGACGCCCGCTCGACCCCGGCGATGGCCGAGCGGAGCCGGGACACCAGCGTGACGTAATCGGCGAGCGCCTTCCGGTCCTCCGGGCACTCGACGCCGGCGGCGTCGGTGGCGGCCACCGCCTGCGCGAGGAGCGTCTGGTGCTCGAGCGCCGCGGGGAGGATCTGCGCCCGGGCGATCGAGACCATCGTTTCCGACTCGATCGTGAGCTGCTTCACGTACTTCTCGACGGCAATGTGCATGCGGCTCTCCACCTCGACCGGCGAGAGCACGTCGTACTTCCGGAAGAGGTCCACCGTCTTCTTTGCGCCGAGCACGGGGAACGCCGCCGCGGAGTCCCTGAGGATCGGGAGACCGCGCTTCTCGGCTTCCCGGTGCCACGCCTCGGAGTACCCGTCCCCGTCGAAGATCACGCGCTTGTGCTGGTGCACGACCTTCTTCAGGACGGCGAGCACCGCCTCCTCCTGCTTCGCCTTGCCGGGATGCTTCCCCGCGGCCTTCTCGAGCTCGGTGGCCATGTAGTCCAGTGATTCGGCCACGATGGTGTTGAGGACGGTGGCGGGCCAGGCGATGCTCGCCGACGACCCGACCGCCCGGAACTCGAACTTGTTGCCGGTGAACGCGAAGGGCGAGGTGCGATTGCGGTCCCCCGAGTGACGCGGAAGCTGGGGCAGGGTCCGGGCGCCGAGGTCGAGCGTCCCGCCCCGGAGCGTGCGCTTCGGCAGCCCCTTCTCCACCTGCTCGAGGAGGTCGGTCAGCATGCTGCCGAGGAAGATCGAGATGATCGCCGGCGGTGCCTCGTTGGCGCCCAGCCGGTGGTCGTTCCCCGCCGAGGCGATGGCGGCACGCAGCAGATCGGCATGCAGGTCCACCGCCCGGATCATGGCGCAGAGGAAGACGAGGAACTGCATGTTGGTGTGCGTCTCGTCCCGCGGGTCGAGCAGGTTCACGCCGGTATCGGTGGACATCGACCAGTTGACGTGCTTGCCCGAACCGTTCACCCCGGCAAACGGCTTCTCGTGCAGGAGCGCGTGGAGCCCGTAGCGCGGCGCCACCCGCTTGATCGTTTCCATCAGGACCATCTGATGGTCGCTCGCCACGTGGCCCACCTCGAAGAGCGGCGCGATCTCGTACTGCCCCGGCGCCACCTCGTTGTGACGGGTCTTGACGGGCACGCCGACGCGGTAGAGCTCCTGCTCCACCTCCGACATGAAGGCGAGCACGCGCGGCGGGATTGTCCCGAAGTAGTGGTCCTCGAGCTGCTGGCCCTTGGGAGGACGCGCGCCGAAGAGCGTCCGCTCGCAGGTCAGGAGATCGGGGCGCTGGTAGTACAGCTCGCGATCGACGAGGAAGTACTCCTGCTCCGGCCCGAGTGTGGTGACGACGCGGGAGACGCCGGCGTCCGCGCCGAAGAAGCGCAGGATCCGCATCGCCTGCTTCGAGAGCGCCTCGATCGAGCGGTGCTGGGGGATCTTCGTATCGAGCGCTTCGCCGTTCCAGGAGACGAAGGCGGTCGGAATGCAGAGCGTGACGTTGTTCTCGCCGCGCATGAGAAAGGCGGGACTCGTCGGGTCCCACGCGGTGTAGCCGCGCGCCTCGAAGGTGGCCCGGAGCCCGCCGCTCGGAAAGCTCGAGGCATCGGGCTCGCCCTGGACGAGTTCGCCGCCCGAGAAGTTGAAGATCACGCCCCCCGATCCATCCGGCGCCACGAGCGAGTCGTGCTTCTCCGCGGTGAGGCCCGTGAGCGGCTGGAACCAGTGGGTGTAGTGCGTCGCCCCGTTCTCGATCGCCCAGTCCTTCATCGTCGCCGCGACCACCCCCGCCACCTGCGGCTCGAGCTGCTCGCCCAGATCGATGGTCCGCATGAGACTCTTGTACACCTCCCGGGGGAGACGCTTCCGCATCACCCGGGGGGAGAAGACGTCGGCACCAAAGAGGGCATCGATCCGGGAGGCGGCATCAAGGGGAGGAAAGGCGGTCATGTCCTGAGCGGTGAAGGTGAGAGGCAGGCGGGCCGCCTGCCGCGAAGCGCGGAATGTAATGGTGACACTCGTATTGTGCAAGTTATGCAGATTTCGTGCATCAGTTGCGCAAAGCGGTGGGCAGTTTCCAGATTTTCTGGTGATTTTTCGGCAGAATCTGTAGATTTCTCGTTACATGCTGCAATTCTGCCCATCCGCAGGCCTCGGTGACCCCTGGCCCCACCTCCGATTCAGCATTCCCGCCTCCCCCCCTGCCTCCCCCCGCTTCACTTACCTTGGAGTCCATGTCCACCAACCACCTCCTCGGCGCCCACACGATCGACAACGGCGGCATCGACATGGCCGCCCGGCGCGCCGCGGCCGCCGGCATGCGCGCACTGCAGATCTTCACCACGATCCCCAAGTTCTACGGCGATAAGGCCTCGATCCGCCCGGAACGGGTCGCCCGCTTTCGCACTGCACTCGACGGAAGCGGGATCGCACCCGCGCACGTGGTGGCCCATGCCGCCTACGTGCTGAACACCGCCACCCATGAGGAAGCGAAGTGGACCCGCGCTGCCGCCGGGCTCGCCAAGGAGCTCGAGCGGTCTTCCGCGCTCGGGATCGGCGCCGTCTGCTTCCATCCCGGTGCCGCGCGCGACGGTGACCGTGCCGCCGCCGCGGCCCGGGTGGCGCGGGCCATCACCCACGCGCTCGAGCGGGTGCCCGGCGAGACGCGCGTGCTCGTCGAGAACACCGCGGGCGC
>DASTYH010000426.1:0-2471 GCA_035765075.1 Gemmatimonadales bacterium | reverse complement strand
GATGGCGCTGCTCAGGAGCGCGGTGGAGATCGTGCGCGGCCGCGGGTTCCGGGTGGCCCAGGCCGACATCACCGTGATCACCGAAGTGCCGAAGCTCGCGGCGCATCTCGGTCCGATGGCGGAGGCGCTCGTGGCCGCACTGGGCGCGCCCCCGGAGAGTGTGGGCCTCAAGGCCAAGACGAACGAAGGGATGGGCTTCATCGGAAGAGGCGAAGGACTCGCCGTCATCGCGGTCGCGACGCTGGAGGCCGGCTGATCCAGGGTCTCGTCGACTGGCTTGCCACGCTCCCCCCCGTGGCGGTGTACATCGTTCTCGCCCTCCTCGCTGCCGTCGAGAACATCATTCCTCCCGTGCCCGCCGACACCGCCGTCGCGCTCGGCGCCTTCCTCACGCACCGCGGGGTCACCACCCTCCCGCTGGTCATGGCGGTGACGTGGGGCGCGAACATGCTCGGCGCGGCCGGCGTCTACTACGCGGCGCGCCGCTACGGGCGCCAGCTCTTCGCCACGCCCGCGGGACGGCGGCTCCTCGCCCCCGGCTCGATCGCCATCATCGAGCGTGAGTATCTCCGACTCGGTGTCCTCGGCATCTTTCTCGGCCGGCTGCTGCCGGGGATCCGCGCCGTGGTCGCCCCCTTCGCCGGGCTCGTCGGGCTCTCCGCGCCCCGCGCGCTGATCCCGATGGCCGTGGCGTCGGCGCTCTGGTACGGGGGCGTGGCGCTCGTCGGCGCCGCGATCGGCGCCAACTGGTCCCGGATCGAGGAGCTGCTCGGCACCCTCAACCGCACGCTCGGCGCCGGCACGCTGATCGTGCTTGCCGTGATCATCGTGGTCGTGCTCGTCCGTCGTCGTCGTCGCGCGCGGCAGCCGCTCTGGGGCGCGTTGCGCCGCGCCTTCCGGGAGCCCGTCCCGGGCGAGGCGAACGCGGCAGTCCAGGCGCAGGAAGACATCGATTCGGCGGCGCTCGTCCTCCTCGAGCTCGCGTATGCGGAGGGAGGCTTCACCCCGAGGGAAAAGGCCGATGTCGAGTCGCATCTCCGGGAACGCTGGGGACTCGAGCCGCGCGCGGCGAGCGCCGCTACGGCGGAATCCCATCCGGAGCGGGAGCACCTCCATACCTACCGCGAGCGGATCATCGAACATTTCGCGCACGAGCGGCGCATGGCGCTCGTCGAGCGGCTCTGGCAGGTGGCGCTCGCGCCCGGCCGGAGCTCGCCGGCCACGCGTGCCCGCCTCCTTGCGCGCGCCGCCGAGCTCCTCGGGCTCACCGCCGCCGACGTCGACGAGGTGAACCGGCGGCACGCCGCGCGGCAATGGTGATCCCCGAGCTTCGGGACCGCATCGATCGCGGCTTCCATCTGGAATCCTTCCGCGACTACCTCGCACTCGAAGCGGGGAGCAGCGCCAACACGATCGAAGCCTATCTCCGCGACCTCAGGCGCCTGGGGGAGTTCGCCCTTTCGAAGGGCGTGGCCGGCCCCGGGGACCTGACCCGCGCGCAGCTCCGTGATTTCGTCTACCTGCAGAAGGACCTCGGGCTCAGCCCGGCGTCGATTCGCCGGAGTACCTCGGCGATCCGCACCTATTTCGCCTTCCTGATCGGCGAGGGCCTCGTCACGGCGGACCCGAGCGACCGGCTCGAGAGCCCGGCCCGGTGGCGCACGCTTCCGGAAACGCTGTCGGTCGAGGAGGTCGAGCGGCTTCTGGCGGCGCCGGGCCAGGAGCACCGCCTCGCCTGGCGTGATCGCGCGCTGCTCGAGCTTGCCTACGGAGCGGGGCTCCGCGTCTCCGAGCTCTGTGGACTGGCGGTCACCGACCTCGTCCTCTCCGAGCAGCTCGTCCGCGTCTTCGGGAAGGGGGGAAAGGAGCGGCTGGTGCCGCTCGGCCGCGGCGTGATCGGCGTCGTGTCCGTGTACCTCCACCAGCTCCGGCCCGAGCTCGATCGCGGCGCCACCCGGGGGCGACTTCTCCTCAACGCACGCGGCGAGCCGCTCACCCGCGTCGGCGCCTGGGGGATCGTGAAGCGCGCGGCCGGGACAGCGGGGATCACGCGCCCCGTAACCCCGCATACGCTCCGGCACAGCTTCGCCACGCACCTCCTCGAGGGCGGGGCCGATCTCCGCGCCGTGCAGGAGATGCTCGGGCACGCCGATCTCTCGACCACCCAGATCTACACGCACGTGGATCGCGAATACCTCCGGTCGGTCCACCGGCAGTTCCATCCCCGCGGCTGACGATGGACGTCCGCTCCGGCTGCCCCTTCTGGGTGCTGCAGGCAGGCGAGCAGGGAGAGTGGCCGGAGCTCGCCGGTAACCACCGGACCGAAGTCGTCGTGATCGGCGGCGGCGTGACCGGCGCACTCGCCGCCTGGCGCCTTGCGGTCGCAGGGATCGGCACGACGCTGCTCGACCGTGGCGGCGTGGGACTCGGCAGCACCGCCGCATCCACGGCGCTCCTGCAGTACGAGATCG
>DASTYH010000425.1:0-3514 GCA_035765075.1 Gemmatimonadales bacterium | reverse complement strand
GAGGAGGTCCTGCGCGGTGCGGATGTCGAGACGGGCAAGGGCGTCGGCGCGGCGCTCACCGACGCCCTTCAGGAACTTGACCGGCGTGTCGAGGCGGATGCTCCCGGCCCGCGGAGGCATCAGTCCAGCAGGCCCTCGGCGAACCGCACGGGATCGAACGCCTGCAGATCGTCGAGGCCCTCGCCCGTTCCCACGAAGCGGATCGGCAGCCCGAGCTCCCGGCGCAACGCGGTGACCGCGCCGCCCCGGGCGCTGCCGTCCAGCTTCGTCACGATGAGGCCGGTCGGCACGACCGCCTGCGAGAAGAGACGCCCCTGCTGGATGGCGTTCTGCCCGACCGTGCCGTCGAGGACGAGGAGCGTCTCGTGCGGCGCCCCGGGGAGCCGGCGCGCGATGACGCGGGTGACCTTTCTCAGCTCGTCCATCAGGCCCTCCTGCGTGTGGAGCCGTCCCGCGGTGTCGACGATGACCGTGTCCGCCCCCCGGGCGACGGCGGCATCGATGGCATCGAACGCCACGGCGGCCGGATCACCCCCGGCGCTCCCGCTCACGCACGGCACTCCGAGCCGCTCCGCCCACACCTCGAGCTGGGCGATGGCGCCGGCGCGCCAGGTATCGGCGGCCGCCAGCATGACCGAACGGCCCTCAGCCCGGAGCCGGTGCGCGAGCTTGGCGACGGTTGTGGTCTTGCCGACGCCGTTCACGCCGACCACCAGGATGACGGTCGGCCCGGGCGCCGGCGCGCGCGCGAGCGCGCCGGGGTCACCGGGGGCCTCGAGGAGCCCGGCGAGCCGGGAGACAAGCGCCTGGCGCAGGTCGTCCTCGCTCTTGAGGCGCCCATCCCGGACCCCCGCCTCCAGCGTCTCGACCAGCTCGAGCGTGGCCGGAACCCCGAAGTCGGCCTCGATGAGCAGGCGCTCCATGTTCTCGATATCGTCGGCGTTGAGCCCGCGGACCAGCGCGCCGACGTCGGTCATGGCAAAGCGCTTGATGCGCTGCCAGAGGGATTTCTTTTCGCCGAGCCGGCCGGAGGTCATCTGGGGGGTAGACGGTAAACGGTGGACGGTGGACGGGAGTGTGGCGGTAAGTAAGGGGGTCAGGGCCCCGGCGACCAGCCCCGCCTCCCCGGTCATCCGTCAAGCCCCCGCCTGCCGTCTCCTGCCATTCCGCTCCACTATCGGAGGCCGAGGCGGCGTCGGAGCAACCATTCCGCCGCGAGGGCGAGCACCGCAACGCCGAAGAGCCAGATCCACTCGCGCGCAGCGGTCCGCTGGGAGGCGGCGGGCGCGCGAGCCTCGCGTGCCGAGAGCGTCGGGGTACGGGGGACGAGCTCGTCGGAGTAGTCCTCCACGGCCACCGTCCCCGCCCCGCCGTCACTCAGACGGTAGCGCCAGGTTCCCGGCGGGAGCCGGAGCTGGGCCCGGCCTGCGCCGTCGAAGCGGAGGGTATCGGTCCGGGTAAGCGAGTCGCCGCTCAGGCCGATGCCGAGCTCGCTCGGCACGCCCCCGCGCCGCCACTCGAAGATCACCGGACGGCCGTTCTGGACGACGGGCCGCACCGGGAACGCCGCACCCCGCAGGGAGTCTGCGCCCCCCAGGAGCCAGCTCGCCGTGGCCGCGACCCAGGCGCGATAGGCCTGCTCGCTCGAGCCGCCCCGGAAGGTCCAGCGCCAGAGTCCGTCCGCGGCAACCGTCACCCGGCGGACGCGCCCATCGTCCCTTCCCGTCACGACGGGACGGCTGGCCCCGCGGCGTCGCTCCCGCGCCTCGAGCGCAATCCACGCTCCCGCGCCCGGCTCGATGGGCGTGATCCGCGTCGCGGGGGGAAACGAATCGACCGGGAGTCCGAGGAAGGCGCCCGCCACCGGCGAGGTTTCGGGGGCGGAGAGATACCAGTCCCCCGGAATGAGCGTCTCTCCGTTCTCACCGCTGGGCCAGCTCCAGATCCCGCGCGCGCGGCTCCCCTCGCCCACGCCGCGCGCGCCTCCCTTGATCACGAGCAGGTCCGCGCCGCGCGCGGCGCGACGCACCGCGTCATCCGCCACCGGGGCGAGATCGGCCATCGCCCGCCACCGGTCGGGCTCGATCCTCACGTACCCGCGCACGGGCAGCTGGGCCACGTCGCGCAGGGCGCGATAGAGCGCGCGCGAATCCCAGTCTCCCGGGGAGGCGACGAGGACGACCCCCGGCGTCGCCGCCACGGTGACGACATGAAGCCGGCTATCGGTCCGTGTTTCCGCATCACCGGCGCCCACGAGCGAGGCGCGGAGGACCTGATCGCCCGCCGGGATTCCCGCGGAGCCGGCCGTGATCCGGAGCATGGCCGCTCCCGATGAGTCCACGCGGACCGGCCGGCGGGCGAGCTCGCGGGCGCCTATCGTGATGACGAGCGACAGATCCGCCGGCTGCGCACCCCCGTACGCGTGCACCTCCGCCTCGAAGTGCATCGAGTCGCCCGCCGTGATGCGGGGCGGGCCCGCAAGGTTGACGAGCGCGATGTCGGGCGCCGGCTGGCGGGATACGATGCGGACCGCGGCGCGCTCGAGAAGGTCGGGCGGCAGGTCCCGGGCGTCGTCCACCTCGCCGTCGGTGATCACCACGACCGGGCGGTCGGAGGCCGCCGCGGCGGCGAGCGCGGGGCCCAGCAGCGAACGGCCGCGCGTCGGAAGGGTGTCAGCGGAGAGATCGGGGTCACCGAAGAGCCGTACCTCGCCGCTCCGCCGCGCGAGCGCCGATGCGGAGTCCCACTGCCCGCCGGCCGCGGAGAGGCTGAGCGATCCGTCGAGCAGCACGAGCGGTCGCCGCGCCTCCGGCGGCCGGGGACAGCTCACGTTGACGAGGAGGAGGCCGATCGCGGCCCAGGCGATGGCCCGCGCCACCATCGGCGCGATGCCGCGCCGTCCGAGGCGCTCGAGGCCGAGATAGGTCGCGGCGGCGAGGAGGGCCGCCGCGACGATCACCAGCAGGATCAGGGGATTCACTACGGGAGGGTACGGCCCCGCGTCGGGGCCGGTTTCACCGCCACCTCAGTTCTCGATCTGTGCGATCAGCTGGGGTGCCGCCGCCGGTTCGGACTGGTAGAGGAGCGCGGCAAGGCGGTCGCGCTCGGCCTCGAAGGCGCTGCGGTCCTTCCGCTCGATCGGCGCGCCGTTGCCGAGCTCCACGCGGCGCGAGTCCTTGGCGACGCCGTTCACACGGAACTCGTAGTGCAGGTGCGGGCCGCTGGCGAGCCCGGTGGCGCCGACCCGCCCGATCAGCTGGCCCTGGCTCACGCGAGCGCCCTTTCGCGTCACGATCCGGCTCAGATGGGCGTACCGCGTCGTGATGCCGTTCCGGTGACGGATCTCGACGAGATTGCCGTATCCGCCGGCGCGGCCCGCACGGATGACCGTCCCCTCGCCTGCCGCCACCACCGCCGTTCCGGTGCTGGCGGCGTAGTCGGTGCCCTCATGCCGGCGCGTCCGGCCGAGGACCGGATGGAAGCGCGCGCGGGAGAAATTGGAGGAAATTCGGCG
>DASTYH010000424.1:0-3411 GCA_035765075.1 Gemmatimonadales bacterium | reverse complement strand
CCTCTACTCTGCAGAGGCCCGGGACTCGCACAGTAGATCCCTCGCTTCGCTCGGGATGACACACCCTCCAATTACGACCGCTCCGCCCCCCCTGCTTTCCGTCCTTCCGTCCTTCCGTCATAGCGCCCGACCGTCCGACGCCCCGATCCTACGGATTCCACCAGTACGTCAGCTTCACCAGGAAGATGTTGTCCGCCTTCGCGCCGATGAGCTGGTCGAACGATTCGCCGAGCCGGAAGCTGCCGATGTCCTCCGACGCGGAGCGGCTCTGCGTCCAGACGAGGAAGAGCGTGCTTCCCGGGAGGTACTCCCAGCGGACGACGGCGTTGCCGCGGAGCGAGGCGAAGGTGAAGTCGTTGGCGGTGACGCGCGCCGGCTCGTCCGGCCCCGCGCCATCGGGATCGGGGCCGATGCCGTCGGTGGGGAGGAAGCTGTACGTCCTCGGCGCCTCCAGCGCGTGGAGGTCGCCGTACTCCACCGAGGAGATGAGCGGCTGGGCGTAGAGCTCGAGGCTCAGCTTCGGGGTGAAGATCCAGTTCATCCGCACCGAGGACGACACGGTCGTCTGGTTGAGCGGCGCGAAGATGTACTCGCGGCCAAACGTTGCGGCCGCGGCCGGATCATCGATCGTCCCGATGAACTGCGCACCCGTCCGGAGCCGGTTGATCTCGGGGCTCACCCGGAGCGAGAGCCGGTCCATCGGCTTCCATTCGACGTACGAGCCGAGCGACCAGCTGCGCTCGGAGCCCTGGCTGAAGCGGCCCAGCGAGGCGTCCACGCCGAACACCACCGACTTCCGGCCATCCGAATCGAATCCGCCGAAGAGCGAGAACCCGGCGGGGTTGACCGTGAGCGGCCCGCCGCGCGTCCGCCGGTTGTTGAGCCGGTCGGGAAGGTAGTTTCCGCCGAGGAACGCCCAGTAGTAGTTCGGGAACTGGATGTTCGAGTTCATCCAGAGCATCTGATGAACCCGGTTGCCGTCGAAGTCCCAGCTGTTGACGTACGACGTATTCACCGTGATCTGCCGGTACCAGTTCGTCGGCGTGCGCAGGCGGTAGCCGATCACCTGGTGCGCGTTGACGATATCGCTGGTCCACTGGAAGCCGAGATCGTTCACCTCGAAGCCCGGCGTGAGGAAGGCGATCGCCGTGTTGGAGTAGAACTCGCCGCGCTGCTTGTTGAGCGTCACCCGCCCGCCGAGCCCCGAAAGGCTCGTCGCCGACGGATCCACCTCGACGTGGCCGGCATCGGGCCGCTGGAAGTAGTGAATCGAGTTCCGCTGCAGCCGCTCGATCTGCGCCTCGGAGCCGCGGACGTGGCTCGCGCCGAACCACGCGGTCAGCGCCCACATCCGCTCGGCGTCGAGGAAGGTCCAGCCGTCCATGGCGAGCGCGTATGCCCCGCTGTTGAGCTGGTCGCGGCTCGCATCGCTCAGGCTCCGGATCGTGGCGGTGGAGAGGAAGCCGATCCCCTGCCGCCCGCCGGCGATGTCCCGCTGCATGCGCGCCGCGCCGTAGTAGGTGAACGGCTCGACCTCCGAACGGGAGAGCCCTCCCGCGCCGTCGTCGATCGTGGCGGATTCGCGCTTCGTGAATGCGCTCAGCGTACCGAGGCTCCAGTCCCCGAGCTTCCCGGAGAGCTTGGCCGCGCCGAGGATGTGGGTGCCCTCGGGAGAATCCACGTACCCGCCCGCGGGCGCGGAGGCGCCGAGCTGCGGCGCGCGGCCGATGCGCCGGGTGTAGAGGAAGTCGGGCGTGGGATTGTTGAAGCCCCAGAAGTTGTTCGCGCCGCCCGAGCCGAAGTTGAAGATGTTGGCGCCCTCGATGAAGAAGGGGCGCTTCTCGTCGAAGAAGGACTCGACGTCGCTCAGGTTCACCACGGCGGGGTCCACCTCGACCTGGCCGAAGTCGGGGTTCACCGTCGCATCCACCGTGAGGTTGCTGCCGAGCCCGAGCTTGAGGTCCACGCCGGCGCTCGGCGTGTAGCGCGAGCCGTCGTTGAAGGGGTCGCCGGCGGCGTGGTCGAGGAACGACGCCTTCCCGGTTACGTATGGAAGCACCTCGAGCCGCCGCGGGGGCTTCACGCCGCTGATCCCCCGGAGCTCGGGGAAGCGGGAGACGAACCCGCTCCCGTTCTTCGGCGTGAAGACGAGCCACGAGGATTCACTGTTGCGCGGGATGTCGCGCCGGAAGTTGATCCCCCACACGTGATCAGGCCGCTCCTGGAAACGGAGCTGGGAGTACGGGATGCGCATCTCGACCGTCCATCCCCGCTCGGTCCGGCGCACCTGCGCGTCCCAGATGCCGTCCCAGGTGTTGTCGTCCCAGCTGTCGTTGTAGAGCGTGCCGTCGTAGAGCGTGCCGGCCGCGTTCACCCCGAAGTAGAACCCCGTGCGACGATCGAGATACGGATCGAGGAAGACCCAGAAGACGTCCGCGGTGATGTGATTGTCCCGCCGGGCGAGCTGGGCCACGATCGAGTCCGGCGCGGTGTCGAAGAGCTCGGCGCCGAAGTACACCGCCCCTTCATCGTAGAGCACCCGGACTTCGGTCCGCTGGGTGGCCGGCTGCCCTTCGTTCGGGTCCTTCTGGGTGAAACTCGAGATCGGCGCCGCGGACTGCCACGCCGGCTCGTCGAGCGCGCCGTCGAGCGTGATGCCGACGGACGTCCGGCTCGCCATCACGGCGTCGCCCGGAGGAGCGCTCGCGGTGCGGGGCGGGGTGCGAAGTGCGACGGTGCTGGGAGTCGGGGATTGCGGCGCCTGTGCGGATGCAAGGCTCGCGGCAAGAAAGAGGAGGGCTGCGTTGGCCATGGATCTCTCGGCGGCGCGTGCCGCCCCTTTCGACGTGTCGGGTCCCGGTGACTCAATCCCTACGGGAACGGCATTCGAAAGGTTTAGACACGCGCAACGCCGAAAGGGTTGTCAGCCTCCGCTCAGGAGCTCTTCGAAGAGGTCCAGCGCCCGCGGGTCCTTCGACTGGCCGAGCCAGAAGAGCGCCTGCCGGCGGACACCCGGCTTCCGATGCGTCCGCGCCACGCGGATGAGCGCGGGGACCCCCTCGTTGTCCGGCCGCTGCGAGAGGGCGAAGATCGCCGCCTCCGCCACCTCGGAGTCCTCGTCGGCAACTAGAGAATCGAGCGCGGGCGTCACTGCGGCGCCGGCCGCCTGGCCGAGCCAGAAGATCGCGCCGCGCCGCGCCTTGTCGGTGGCCGCCGGGTTCCGCGCAATGCGAAGCAGGCCCGGCCAGATGGTCACGCTGTCGGCGATGGTGGCCGGGAAGATCGCTTCGTCCGCGCTCGCGCCGCCGCGCTCGGCGAGCGCGAGGAGGTACGCCGCCGCCGCCGGCGCGCTCACCATGCCGAGATCGGTGACGCCGGGGCGCTCCACCCAGTGCCCGCCGACGTAGGCCT
>DASTYH010000423.1:0-3117 GCA_035765075.1 Gemmatimonadales bacterium | reverse complement strand
TCTATGACTACAGGAAACAGTAGGCAGTAGAGGGTAGGCGGTGGCGGGGCGCGGGGGGCGTACAGTCGGGCAGGGAAGCGGGAGGGGTGGGAGGGTGGTCAACCGTCCTTTTTTCGGAGCCGCAGACTCGATGGACATCTTCGCCGACATCAAGGCGCTCGGTCACGAGCAGCTCGTTCTCTGCCATGATCCGTCCTGCGGCTATCTCGGGATCATCGCCGTCCACGACACCACGCTCGGTCCCGCGCTCGGCGGAACGCGGTTCTGGCAGTATGCCACGACCGATGAGGCGGTCACCGACGCGCTCCGGCTGGCGCGAGGGATGACCTACAAGGCGGCGGTCGCCGGCCTCAACCTCGGCGGCGGCAAGTCGGTGATCGTCGGCGACAACAAGCGGGTGGACCGGGAAGCGCTCTTCCGCGCCCACGGCCGGTTCATCGAGACCCTGAACGGGCGCTACATCACCGCCGAGGACATCGGCACGAGCCCTGCCGACATGGAGTACGTGCGGCTCGAGACGAACCACGTCGCCGGCCTCATGGGCCTCTCGGGCGATCCCTCGCCGGTCACCGCCTACGGCGTCTACATGGGCATGAAGGCCGCGGCGAAGGAGCGCTGGGGGAGCGACGATCTTTCGGGGAAGACGGTGGCCGTCCAGGGCGCCGGAAAGGTGGCGTACTATCTCTCGCGTCATCTGCACGCGGAGGGCGTGTCGATCGTCATCACCGACATCGACGCCGCCAAGGTGCGGCGGTGCGTGGACGAATTCGGCGCGCGGGGCGTGGCGCCGGACGCGATCTACGATCAGAAGGCCGACATCTATGCCCCCTGCGCGCTCGGGGCAACCATCAACGACGACACCCTCAAGCGCCTCAAGGTGGCGGTGATCGCGGGCGGCGCCAACAACCAGCTCGCCGAGCCGCGGCACGGCGATCAGCTGGAAGCGAAGGGGATGCTGTACGCGCCCGACTACGTGATCAACGGCGGCGGCGTCATCAACGTCTACGGCGAGCTCCATCGCTGGCCGGAGGAGCGCTCACGGAAGAAGGCGGGGGAGATCTACGATACGATGCTCAGGATCTTCGAGATCGCGCGCCGCGACGGGATCCCGACCTACCTCGCCGCCGACCGGCTCGCCGAGGAGCGGATCGCCTCGGTGGCGGGACTCGACCGGCTCTGGCTCGGGAGCCGCTGAGGCATAGATTCGACCATGGCCGAACGCATCCCCATCGCATCCGATCACGCGGGCTTCGCGCTCAAGGAGCGCCTCGTCGCCGAGCTCCGCGCGCTCGGCTTCGAGCCGCTCGACCTGGGTGCCGCGTCCGCGGAGTCCACCGACTATCCGCCGTTCGCGCATCAGGTGGCGAGCCGCGTCGCGGCGGGAACGGCGCGGCGCGGCGTGCTTACCTGCGGCACCGGTCTCGGGATGTCCTACGCGGCCAACCGCCACAAGGGGGTTCGTGCCGCGGTGGTGTGGAACGACGAGATCGCGCGGCTCTCCCGCGAGCACAACGACGCCAACGTCCTGGTGCTCCCCGCACGCTACGTCTCCGAGGACGACGCGGTCCGGATCCTCCGGACCTGGCTCGGAACGGACTTCGAGGGCGGCCGCCATGCCCGGCGGGTGGCCGGGATCGACGAGAGGGCGACATGACGCTGCGTCACGATGCCCCGCTCAGGGAGGCCGATCCGGTGGTGGCCGACCTCGTCGACCGCGAGCTCGCCCGGCAGCGACACGGACTCGAGCTCATCGCGAGCGAGAACTTCGCCAGCCGTGCCGTGATCGATGCCGCCGGAACCCCCCTCACGAACAAGTACGCCGAAGGTTACCCGGGTCGCCGCTACTACGGCGGCTGCGAGATCGTGGATGAGGTGGAGCAGCTGGCCATCGACCGCGCCAAGCAGCTCTTCCGCTGCGAGCACGCCAACGTCCAGCCGCACTCCGGGGCGCAGGCCAACTTTGCCGCGTTCATGGCGGTGCTCAAGCCGGGAGAGCCGCTCCTCGGGATGTCCCTCCCCCACGGGGGCCATCTCTCGCACGGGGCATCGGTCAATCACAGCGGCGTGATCTGGCGCGCCACCCATTACGGGGTCGACCCCGCCACGGGCCGGATCGACTACGACGCCGTGCGGGACCAGGCGCGGCGCGACCTGCCCCGGCTCATCGTGGCGGGCGGGAGCGCCTATTCGCGGGTGATCGACTTTGCCGCCTTCCGCGCCATTGCGGACGAGGTGGGGGCGTCGCTGCTCGTGGACATGGCGCACTTCGCGGGGCTCGTGGCGGGCGGGGTCCATCCCTCGCCGATCCCGCACGCGCACCTGGTCACCAGCACCACGCACAAGACGCTGCGCGGGCCGCGCGCGGGGCTCATTCTCTGCGGCTCGGACCTCGCCAAGGCCGTCGACAAGTCGGTCTTTCCGGGGACCCAGGGCGGTCCCCTCGAGCACATCATCGCCGCCAAGGCGGTGGCGTTCGGCGAGGCGCTCACCGACGACTTCCGGCGGTACGCCCGGCAGGTGGTGGCCAACGCGCGCGCGCTCGCCGAGGGACTCATGGAGCGCGGCTTCGACATCGTGTCGGGCGGCACCGACACTCATCTCATGCTCGTGGACCTCCGGCCGCGCCAGCTGACCGGCAAGGCGGCCGAGCAGATCCTGGGGCGCGCGGGGATCACGGTGAACAAGAACACGATTCCCGACGACCCCCAGTCGCCCTTCGTGACGAGCGGGATCCGGCTGGGCACCCCCGCGCTCACGACGCGCGGAATGGGGACGGAAGCGATGCGCCGGATCGCCGGGATGATCGACCGGGCGCTCGCGCGTCCCGAGGAGGACGCGCTGGAAGGGGTCCGCCGGGAGGTGCACGAGCTGTCGCTGGCTTTCCCGCTGTACGAGGGACGCGCCATGACGGGGGCCGGGCGATGAACAACCTGCAGTTCGCCGACGGCGTGCTGGCGCGGATCCGGGCGCAGGGGGGCCACTACGACGAGCGCGGCTACCTCTTCGTCCTCGCCGCCGTGGAGTTCCTTCAGTCGAAGCTCGAGCATCGGCGGCACGTCACGGGAGCGGAGCTCGCCCGTGCCTGCCGCGACTTCGCCATACATCAGTTCGGGCTCA
>DASTYH010000422.1:0-7508 GCA_035765075.1 Gemmatimonadales bacterium | reverse complement strand
GACGGAGGACGTCGCCGAACGGCGGGTGCTCGGCTCGGATCCGCGCCGCCAGTTCCGCGGCGTCCGGCCTCGCCAGGTACCAGGGTCCCGCCCCCAGCGAGCGCTGGGCAACTCCCGCCGCGCCCGGATCGAGCGTGGAGCGGACGACGTGATCGTCCGGCGGGACTCGCCGCGTGGTGATCAGGGCCATCGGATAGACGGTAGCCCCAAAGGCGGCGCGTGCGTCGCCCGCGAGATCGGCCGCCATCTCGATGGTCGTTGTTCTCGCGAGCTCCGCACGGACCACCGCGCCATATCCGGCGGTGGCCACCTTGGCGGGGACGAGCATGGCCACGACTCCTCCCGGCGCTGCGAGCTCGTGCGCGCGCTGCAGAAACGCCACCGAGAGATCGGGCCGGTGCGCATACCCGCGCCCCGCGCCCGTTCGCCACCAGCGGTAACGCTCGGCGAGACGCTCTCGCGCATCCGGGGCAAGCTCCTCCGCGCGAACCCACGGAGGATTCCCGATGACGATGTCGAACCCTCCCCTGGCCATGACGTCCGCGAAGTGCGACTCGTACTGAAACCAGGGAACTTCGCCCCCGCCTTCGAGGGCGCGTCGCGCGGCGCGGGCGCGCCGGAGCCGGAGGCGAAGCACCCGCAGCGTCCTTCGATCCGCCGATGAGGGGCGGGTCCGGCCCCCGAAGAGGTCCGGCGCCCGCAACGCGTCCAGGTGCGCCGTGAGTGTCCCTTCGGCGGCGCGCTCGACGGCAACGGCCCATTCGATGGCGGCCTCGCGCTCGAGGCGACGAAGCGCCGCGGCGAGCTCCCGTTTTCGGGAACCCGTTGCCGTGACGAGACGGCCGCGGAGTGCGCCCGCTCGCGCGGCAAAGGCTCCGGGAAGGATGACGCGGGATCCGTCCGGTCCGTGCAGCGTGTCGCCCTGGCGGATGAGGCTGTCGAGATTCGGGAGCGGCCGCACTTCGGAGGGAACCGCCGTATCCTCCGCGCCGACGACCGCAAGCCAGAGCCGCAGCTCGGCAAGCCGGATGGCCATGCCGTCGAGGTCCACTCCGAAGATCTGTCGCCGGAGGACGCGCCGGCGTGCAGCGGCTTCCGGCGCCCCCGAGGCGACGTGGATCCGCGACAGGCGTTCGAGCGCGCCGAGCAAGAATGCGCCCGACCCACAGGCGGGATCGAGCAGGGTGATCGACCGGAGGAGGGTGAGCATGGCAGGGTCGCACTCCTCGAGCAGCTCCGCGGCTGCGGGCGCAGCAAGCGAGAGCCGGGCGCTCCCGAGCGAGCCGAGCGCCGCATCGATCATCGCGCTCACGAGCGCCGCCGGGGTGTAGAACGTGCCGCTCGCCTTGCGGCGCCCCGAGTCCATCACGCCCTCGAAGACGCGGCCGAGCATGTCGGGTGCAATGGCGGTTCCCCCTTCTGCCTCCGACACGGTGAAGTGGTACCGCTCGAAGAGCTGGTCGAACGCCTCGCGCCATGTCTCGTCGGGTAGTGCGGGACGGTAGCGCCGCTCGAGGGGGTGGGGCTCGAAGAGGCCGCCGTTCAGGAACGGGATGGCGCCGAACATCCGCACGCCGTGCGTCCGCCCGGACACGGGCCGGTTCAGCGCGCCGAAGAAGAGTGGATCGAAGAGGTGACGCTGGAGCGAACGACCCCGGGAGAGACCGTGGTCGAGCGCCCGTCGGAGGAAGTCGGAGCGCCCGTCGAGCCAGCCCCGGCTCTGGACGAAGTAGAGAAAGAGCACGCGGGTGAGCTGGAGGAGGGCGAGGGCGCGTCGATGCGCGCGGTCCCGGAGCTCCCGTCCCGTGAGCGCGGCGGCCGCACACTCGAGCGTGCCGCGAAACTGATTGAAGAAGGCGGCGCCGACGCCCCGGCCTGTGAGCGCCTCTTCGGCGCGCAGCGCGAATGCCGCGGCGGAGCGGGCTGGAAGCCCCCGGAGGCGCGCGAGCGCCGCCAGCGCAACGGCCGAGGGGGACTCGAGCGAAACGGTCAGTGTAGCCCGCCGTTCCAGCCCCGCCGCTATCCCCAATTCCCGTCCCTCGGGATAGACTACTAGCAACCCTGAGACAGTGCCGCCCGAAATGACGCCCCGCGCAAACTCCCGGCACACCTCGGCGGGGGGCCGGGTGGATTCTGCGCCAATCCAGAAGAAGCGCCCGTGCCGGCCGATCGTGGCCGCGCGGCGGACGCCCGGCCACGGAGCGAGCTCCTCCCAGAGCGGCTCGTGGCCGAGCTCGGCCACCAGGCGGGGGAGGTCCTCGAGGGTGGCGGCGGACCGAAGGGCTGCGACGAGACTCATCGGCAGGGTGCGGGCATGGCGCCCACGCTCGCACATGGCGACGGCAGCCTGTTAACCGATTCGGCGCGTGTCGGGACCGAACGACGCGGAGGAGTCGAGCGAGATGGGATGGCTGCCGGTCCACCTGCGGGCGCACGACTACCTGACTCCCGGATCCATCGCGATCATCTACTTCGTGCTGAGCGCCGCCTGGATCCTCTTCTCGGACCAGGCGGCCAGCGCCGTCGCCTCGTCGCTCGGCACCGATCCGCTCACGCTCCAGACCTACAAGGGCATTTTCTTCATCGCCCTGAGCACGCTCGTGCTCTACTCCACCCTGCGCATCGCGGTGGCGGCGCAGGCGGAAAGCGAGCGTCGCTACCGCACCCTCCTGAACGAAGCCTCCGACGGGATCTTCCTCACCGATCCATCCGGCCGGTACATCGACGTGAACCGGAAGGCGTGCGAGATGCTCGGCTACACCCGGGCCGAGCTCCTCGCGCTCCGGACCGCGGACGTGCTGGCGGACGGCCCCGACGGCGGCATCCCCGCTCCCGCGGACCTCTCCTCGGGCCGCACGGTGCTCGAGACCAGGCGGGTCCGGCGGAAGGACGGGATCCTCGTCCCCGTCGAGCTCTCGATGCGCCGACGGGACGACGGCATGGTGCAGAGTGTCATGCGGGACGTGAGCGAGCGCCAGGCGCTCGAGGAGCAGCTTCGGCAGGCGCAGAAGATGGAAGCGGTGGGGCAGCTCACGGGGGGAATCGCGCACGATCTCAACAACATCCTCGCCACGGTCCTGGCCAACGCGAGCCTCCTGGACCAGGCGCTGCCGGCGGAGGAAAGCGGCGCCCGCGCCGACCTGGATCAGATCCGTCGCGCCTCCCAGCGCGGCGCCGAGATGATCCGGAAGCTCCTCGGCTTCAGCCGGCAATCGACGCTGCAGGTCGAGCCCCTCGATCTCGGCGCCGTGACCGACGAAGTGCTCGACACCCTTCGCCGGCTCCTCCCCAGCAACATCACGATTCTGCGGCGCGGAGAGTCCCGGGGAGTCCCGGTGCGGGCGGACCGGGTGGCGTTCGGCCAGATCCTCATCAACCTGGCGACCAACGCGCGCGACGCGATGCCGGACGGCGGAACCCTCACCGTCGCGGTCAGCCGGACGCCGCCGCGCGGGCTTCCATCCCCCGACGGGCCCCAGGGGTGGCTCGAGGTGACGGACACGGGGCACGGGATGAGCGACGAAGTCCGCGCCCGGGCCTTCGATCCCTTCTTCACCACCAAGCCCCCCGAGCTGGGGAGCGGACTCGGACTTGCGATGGTCTACGGCCTGGTGCGCCAGCAGCAGGGCTCGATCGAGGTGGCGAGCGCCCGCTCGATCGGCACGTCCGTGGTGGTGCGCTTTCCGGGCCTTGCGGAGGCGCCGGAGCGCCAGCCGGCGCCGCCCGTGCCGACCGAGCTGCCTCGGGGAACCGAGACGATCCTGCTCGTCGAGGATGAGGCGTCGCTCCGCTCCGCGGCCGTCCGCATCCTCCAGCGGCTCGGCTACACCGTCCTCGAGACCGCGGACGGCGTCGAGGCGCTATCGCTTCTCAGGACCGGCGTTCCCGTCGATCTCGTCATCTCCGACATCATGATGCCGCAGCTCGACGGGCGAACACTCTTCCGGACCCTCTGTGAGGAGTGCCACCCGGCAAAGTTCCTCTTTTCCAGCGGCTATGCGGGAGAGCCGGACGCCGCCTCCGACCCCGCAACCAGCGCTCCCATCCTCGCCAAGCCGTGGACCGCCCGGGAGCTCGCGGCGAAGGTGCGGGAGGTGCTGGATCAGTAGACAGTAGACGGTATGCGGGTGATTGGGATCCGTACGCTCCCGTCTACCGTCTACCGTCTACCGTCCACTCCATACGACCTCCCCTTCCACTCCACCCTCCTCCCCCCGCGTGCGGTCGAGCGGGCGACGATATGGAGGGTCATCACGGCGCCCAGGGGATAGGCCAGGCCGTAGCCGGCGGGGATGCGCATGCCGGCGCTTACCGCCATCCAGAATGCCACGGACAGCCCGACGGCGGCGAGCGCGGCCCCGCCGAAATCGGGCGCGAGGCCCGCGAGGGCCAGGGCGAGCGCGATGAGGGGCACGAGCCAGAAGAGCATGGCGCCGGCAAGGGCGACGGGCACCAGCGCCTGGAGGAGCGGCTGGCCGGGAAAGGAGCGGCGGCCGCCCAGGTAGAGGTTCTTCGACCATCCCTCGATGATGTGCGGGAGATCGCGGTACATCCTCGTCTCCATCAGCTCCGTCGCGTGCGCGAAGAAGATGCGGTATCCGCGCCCGTGGAGCACCTGCGCGAGCGCGAGGTCCTCCGCCACTTCGCCGCGGACCGCCGCGTGCGTGCCGATCGCCTCGTAGACCTCGCGCCGCAGCATGATGAACTGGCCGTTCGCGATGACGTCACGGGGCTGGCGGGCGCGATTCACCACGGCGGGATGGAAGCGCAGGCCGAGCAGGAGCCAGATCTGCGGCATGATGACGCGCTCCCAGAACGTGAGGCAGAGCTGGGTGGGGAGCACGGTGATCATGTCTCCCCGGCCGGCGTCGAGCGCGCCGAGGGCGTGGGGGAGGAGCGCGGGGTGATGGCGGGTATCGGCATCGGTGAAGAGGAGGACGCGTCCGGTCGCCGCGCGCCACCCCTCGACGCACGCCCACGGCTTGCCGAACCACCCTTCCGGGGGCTCGCCGCCCCGGACGAGCACGACTCGCGGATCCTGCTGGCGCAGCCGCTCGACGATGGCCGCCGTCTCGTCGGTCGAGCGGTCGTCGACGACGATGAGCTCGAGATTCCGATGCGACGAGGCGAGGACCGATGTGACCACGATCTCGATCGTGGCCGCTTCGTTGCGGGCGGGGATGATGACCGAGACCGCGGTGTCGTCTGCGGGAGCGGGGGGAATCCGCGCGAGGGCGGGACTGGTGTTACCGAGCCGGAAGAAGGCAAGGAAGGGCGCGGCCCAGGGAAGGGCCGCGAGGATCTCCGGCAGCGACATGCGGGCGGATCAGGTGCGGCGGCTCACGGCCGCCAGATCCGCTTCGAACGTCTCCAGCTGGCGCTCCACCTCGCGCGGGTCCAGCGCGCGGGCGTTGGCCGCCGCGCCGTCGTGCCCCATTAGGGAAGCCACGAGCTCATCGGTATAGCCCACCACCGCCACGGCCACGCCGTGATCGAGGACGCGGTTGAGCCGGAGGAGGATGGCCATCCCCTGCCGCGCCCGCATCGCCGCCACGACGGGGGCGAGCTGGCGGGTGAGGATGTCCCGGAGGTGCAGCAGCTCTTCGACGACTTCCCCCGCGGCGAGTCCGCGCGCGGAGGCGACCCTGCCGTAGTGGCGGCAGACGTCATGCCAGATGGCGCGGACTTCCCGCCGGAGCGGCCCGACCATCTCCGTGAGGACGTCCACGATGAGGTGGAACTCCCGCTCGACGGTGGATCGGGGTATCGTGGGGGCGGCTCTGACGCGGTCTCCGAGGCGATCGAGCCATTCGGTGACCATCTCGTCACGCGTTTCGGCGATCACACGACCAGCGGCGAGCAACGCGGGCGGCGAAGCGCGCACTGCCGTGCTCCAGGTTGCAGGAAACGAAAGAATATACCGGAGTCCCGATGGGGTCAAAGCAAACTCGGCGTCCCTCACCCCTTGCGCGCGGCGCGCGCGTCGCACTGATCGCGCCCGCGGGGCCCCTGCTCGAGCGCGACGACCTCACCCGGGCCGGGGAGCTGGTCGCGGCACTTGGCGGCGAGCCGGTCCTCGCGCCCAATGCGGCGGCGCACGAGGGCTATCTGGCGGGGAACGACGCCCAGCGGCTCGCCGACCTGAACGCGGCGCTCGCCGACGATGGGGTCGACGCCGTCTGGTGCATCCGCGGCGGGTACGGCATGACGCGGATCCTCGATCGCGTGGACTACGCCGCCTTCGCGCGGCGGCCGAAGCCGGTGATCGGCTTTTCCGACATCACCGCACTCCTTCTCGCGCTGCACCAGCAGACCGGCGTCGTGACGTTCCACGGGCCCATCGCGCGCCACGGACTCACGGCGTTCTCGAAGGAGCACTTCGAGCGGGTGCTCTTGTCGCCCGCGCCCGCCGGCCGCCTCGGCCGGCTCCCGCTCGATCCGTCGCGCGTCGTGCCGCGCGAGCACCGTCTCGTCCCGCTGGCCGGCGGCACCGCGGAAGGGCCCCTCCTCGGAGGGAACCTCACGCTCCTGCAGTGCCTCCTCGGCACGCCCTTCATGCCCGACCTCGCCGGCGCCATCCTCTTTCTCGAGGACGTGGGCGAGGAGCTCTACCGCGTCGACCGGATGTTCTCGCATCTCCGTCTGGCCGGGATGCTCGACGGGCTCGCCGGCGTCGTCGTGGGCCAGTTCACGGAGATGGGGCGCCGCGGGGCCGACGGGGCCACGGGATTCGATCGCGTCCTCGCCCACTATCTCGAGCCGCTCCGCATTCCCGTGGCGATGGGCTTCCCGATCGGCCATGTGGACGACCAGTGGACGCTGCCGATCGGGGTGCGCGCGCGGCTCGATGCCGGCGCGTGCGAGCTCGAGCTGCTCGAGCCCGCCGTGTCGCGCCAGGCCTAGACGCCGCTCAGTTGGTGGCGGCGACGCGCTCCGATGCGCGCCGCTCGATCCACCGGGCGAGCTCGGCCCTTGGCGCGAGCGGCTCCGCCCGGTAGCGGATGGGAAGGTCCGCCAGATCCGCCGGGATCTTCACCTGGGTGATGGCGCCCGATGAGATCATCACCGGCATCGCCACGACGGAATCCTCCGCGCGTGCCGCCATGGCCAGGACGCTGTCGCGCATCGCCGCGACGGCCGCCTTCCGCACCGGCGGCGGGGCATCGTCCCGGAGCAGCGCAACGTGCAGCTCGTTGCCCGTGCGTTGCCGGAGGCCCTCGCTCACCTCGCTGATGTCGGCAATCCATTTCACGGCATCGGCCGTGTCGTTGGGTCCGTGCGCGACGAGCAGGAGCGGCCGGCGGCGATCCGCCGCCGGGAGCTCGGCCCAGCGGGCGGCGAGCGCGGCCGCAAGCTCCGGCGCATCGTCCAGCGCCGCAGTCACCCGCATCGGGACCGGCGGGGATGCATGCGCCCCGTGGTCGTGCCGCGCCAGCTCCGCGGGAAGCTCGCTGAGCTCCCCTGCGTAGTAGCGGATCTGCCGATAGTGGCTCCCGTGGCTCGACACC
>DASTYH010000421.1:0-7709 GCA_035765075.1 Gemmatimonadales bacterium | reverse complement strand
GCCGGAAGCGCTGGCGCTCAACTCCTGCACCGCCGGGCTCCATACCGCCCTCGCCACGGCGGGAGTCGGAGCGGCAGACGAAGTCATCACCTCCACGCTCACCTTCGCGGCGTCGGCCAACGTCGCGGAGCACGTGGGAGCCCGTCCCGTCCTGGTGGATGTCGAGCCCGACACGCTGCAGATGGATCCCGCGCGGGTCGAAGCCGCCGTGACCCCGAAGACCCGCGCCATCGTCGTGGTTCATTATGCGGGGCATCCCGCCGATCTCGACGCGATCGAGGCGATTGCGGGTCGCCATCGCCTCCTGATCGTCGAGGATGCGGCGCACGCGCTCCCGGCGCGCTACCGCGGCCGCCTGATCGGATCGGGACCGAATCCCACGGCATTCAGCTTCTACGCCACCAAGAACCTCACCACCGGCGAGGGGGGAATGCTGACCGGGGACCCGGAGTTTCTCCGCCGGGCGCGCGTGGTGAGCCTGCACGGGATGAGCCGTGACGGCTGGAACCGCTATGCGGAGGGGGGACACTGGTACTACGAAGTCACGCTGCCGGGCTTCAAGTACAACATGACGGACATCCAGGCATCGCTGGGCCTCTGGCAGCTGCAGAAACTCGACCGCTTCCAGGCACGCCGCCGCGCCGTCGTCCGCGCGTACCATGAGGCGTTCGGGAACGAGGAGGCCTTCGAGCTCCCGGTCGAGCGCGCCGACGTGGAGCACGCCTGGCACCTCTATGTGCTCCGCCTCCGGCCCGGGGTACTCACGATCGACCGGCGGCGCTTCATCGAGGAGCTGACGCTCCGGGGGATCGGAACCTCGGTGCACTTCATTCCGCTCCACCTGCATCCGTACTACCGGGACCGGTATCACCTCGAGCCTGGTGACTTTCCCGTGGCTCTCTCGAATTTCGAGCGGATGCTGAGCCTCCCGCTCCACTCCCGGCTCGGCGATGCCGACGTGGGCGACGTGATCGAGGCGACGCTCGACGTGGCCCGGAGATTCCGCCGGTGACACCGGCCAAGCGGGTCTTCGACCTGGTGGCGTCGGGGCTCGGCCTCGCGGCACTTGCACCGGTGCTCGGGCTCGTCGCGCTGGTCATCCTGGCGCGGGATGGTCGTCCCGTGTTCTACCGGCAGGTGCGGATCGGGCGGAACGGCGAGCCGTTCCGGATCCGGAAGTTCCGCACGATGCGGGACGCGGGAACCGCAGCCGCCCCGCAGGTGACGGCCGCGGACGATCCGCGCGTCACGCCCCTCGGCAAAGTGCTGCGGCGGTGGAAGCTCGACGAGCTCCCGCAGCTGCTCAATGTGCTCACCGGCGAGATGAGCATCGTGGGGCCGAGACCCGAGGTCCCCCGGTTCGTCGCCTGCTATTCCCCGGAGGAGCGGGCGCTGCTCCGGTACGTCCCGGGCCTCACCGATCCCGCGGCGCTCCGCTACCGCGACGAGGAACGCCTTCTTGCCGGCGCGGCGGATCCCGAGCAGCTGTACGCCGAGCGCATCATGCCCGAGAAGGTGCGCCTCAGCCTGGACTATGCGCGTCGCGCCACCGTGCTGAGCGACCTCGGGCTGATCGGCGCGACGCTCCTGGCGCTCGGGCGCCGGGGCGATCCCGGAACGGTGCCACCGCCGGTCGCGATTCGCGCCGGCCGTCCCTCTCACGGAGCGAGCTGATGCGGACACTCTTCCATCGAACCGGGCACACGCTGATCGCGGGTCTTCTGCTCCTCTCGCTGGCGCTCCAGGCGCGCGATGCGTCGAGCCAGGAGCCGGCCGCGGGAGGGGCGCTCATGCCGGGCGATGTCCTCCGGATCACGGTGTGGCGGCAACCGGAGCTGAGCGGCGAGTTCCGGATCCTCGAGGACGGCGCCGTCGGCCATCCGCTCTACCAGTCGGTCAACGTGCGCAACCTCTCGCTCCCGGCCCTCACGACTCGGGTCCGCGAATTCCTCTCGACGTACGAGCAGAATCCCCAGTTCGTCCTCGAGCCGCTGCTCCGCGTGGCCGTGGGGGGCGAGGTCAGGATCCCGAACCTCTACATGCTGCCGGTGGGGACCACCGTGTCCCAGGCCGTCGCCCAGGCGGGCGGGGCGACCGAATCGGGCAACCTGAGGAAGGTGCGGCTCCTGCGGGAGGGGAGCACACGGATGATCGACCTGACCGACGCGCGGTCCACCGCTGCAGGGACACCGATCCGCTCGGGCGACGAGCTGCTCGTCGGTCGGCGCGGAAACGTGCTGCGCGACTTCATCGGGCCGTTCGCGAGCATTCTCGGCGCGGCGGCTGCGATCGTGGGCGCTACCAGATGAACGGGGGACTGCATGGCTGATTCGCACGCGCCCGGTCCGGGCACCTACTCCGATTCGATCCTCCCCCTGGACTTCCGGCGGCTCGCGGGAATCCTCCGGCGGCGGCGGGCGCTGATCGTCACGCTCGCGCTCGCCGGGATGGCCATCGGCGCGGCGCTCGCCTACGTCACTCCCGTACGCTATCGCTCGACCGCGGTCATCCGCGTCCGCGACGCGCGCGAGGCCGTCACCGGCGGCCTGGCCGGCGAACCGGAGACGCAGGTGGGTCCGCTGGTGGACCCGATGCTCTCGCTGATCGAAGTTCTGCAGAGCCGGGGGGTCGCGGGCACGGTGGTGGACAGCCTCCCCATCCTCCGGATCCGCGCCACCGGGGTGCCGCTCGGCGTGCTGCGCGACGTGCAGATTCCCGACTCGATCGAGACCGACAGCGTGGGGCTCGAGTTCTGGGACGCCGGGGTGCGGCGGGCCGGCGCGCCCCCCGATTCCTCCGTGCCCTATGGAAAGCCGCTCGCGACACCCGCCCTCACGCTCGCGGTGGCGGAGCGTCCCGACGCATTCGATGGCACCGTGTACGTCGTGTCGCGCGAGGCGGCGGTGGACGGACTGCTGGCGAGCCTGCAGGTCGAGGGACGGCCGAGCACCGACATCATCAACGTGCACTTCACCTCCGCCGATTCCGTGCTGGCGCGCCAGGTCGCGGGAAGTCTCGTCTCGATCTTCCGGACGATCGACGCGCAGATGGCGCAGGAAGTCTCCCGGAAGCGGCGGGAGTTCCTCGGGGCGCAGCTCGAGCAGAGCGAGGAACGGCTGGCCGAGACGCGACGCGCGCTGGCCGAGTTCCGCGCACGGCAACGCGCGTTCAGCGCGCGCGAGCGGTTTTCCGCCCAGCAGGCTGGCGCCAGCGCGCTCGGCGCACGGCGCGCCGAGCTCGATGCGGAGCGCCGGCTCTATCAGACGCTCCTCACCCGCCTCGGGGAACCGGGTGCTGGAGCGGAAGGGATCAGCGCGCTCCTCTCCTCGCCGAGCCTCGCGAACAATCCGGTGATCCGCCAGGGAGCGGACCAGCTCGCCCGTTACGAGAGCCAGCGGGATTCGCTCACCGCGGGACGATTCAGCGCTGCCCAGTCGAATCCCGATGTCCAGCGGCTCAACGCCCTCATCGCCACCGCCCGCGAACGCCTGGCCAACGGCGTCCGGAGCGTGGTCTCGGCGCTCGACGCACAGATCGCCGCGCTCGACGCCTCCCGCAGCCGCGAGCTGGCATCGTTCCGCGAGCTCTCGACCAGCGAGGAGGAGGAGACCGAGCTCGCCGAGGAGGTGGAGACGGCGCGCCGGCTGGCGGAGCAGCTCCGGGTGGAGCACCAGCGCGCGAGCCTTGCGGAGGCGGTCAATCTCGGCCAGGTCGAAGTCATCGATCTCGCCGCCCCGTCGCAACGGATGGGGATCTCGATGCTGGTCAAGCTGATGCTCGGCCTCACCCTCGGCCTCGTGGCCGGCGGAATCGGCGCGCTCATCGCGGAATACCTTCATCCAACGATCCGGCGGCAGGACGATCTCAACGCGGCGCTCGGCTCGCTGGCGTCGGTGGTCATCCCCCGGGCGGCGCTCAAGGCGTCCGGGAACAACGGCAAGACTGCGCTCGTCGCCACCAGCGATCCCGGCGGCGGCGGCGCCGAAGCGTATCGTGCCCTCCGGACCACCCTGCTCTTCTCCGCCGAGGCATCGGGGGTGAAGACCCTCCTCGTGACGAGCGCAATGGCTGGAGAGGGGAAGACCACGGTCGCGTCGAACCTGGCGGCCGTGTTCGCCCAGCAGGGGCTCCGTGTCCTCCTCATCGATGCCGACCTCCGGCGCGCCCGGCTGCACCACCTCTTCCACGTCCAGCGCACGCCGGGACTCACGTCGCTCCTCGCGGGCGCCGTCACGCCGGAACAGGCGATCCGCACCACGAGCGTGCCGAATCTCTCCTTCCTTCCGGCCGGGGCGCCGGCGCCGAATCCCGCAGAGCAGGTCGGGAGCAATGAAATGTCGGTCACGCTCGAGTTCCTGACGGGCCGCTACGATATCGTCATCCTGGATTCTCCGCCTTTGCTCGCCGCGGCCGATGCCTCGATTCTCGCGACGCTCGCCGAAGGAGTGGTGATGGTGGTGCGGGCGGGAGGGGCCGGCGAGGAGGTCGTGAAGATGGCGCAGCAGCAGCTGACGAGCGTCGGTGCCCGGGTCGTGGCGGCGGTCCTCAACGATCCCGACGCGGAAGTGAAACGGTATGGCGGGGAGTATTACTTCGGGGGCTACACGGAGGTGAGCGCCGGAGGCGGCAAGGACGAGCCGTAGCGGCGAACGCGCGAGGGCGGGCGTAGGGCGGGCTTTCGGCCCGCCTTTTTGCTTGGGTGCAAGCACGTGCTTGCCATTGTGAAATAAATCACTATCTTGTCCGCCCTATGGACGTACGGGAGGAAATTCTCAAGGCGGCGGCACGCCTCTATTGCGAGGCCGGATTCCGCGGCACCACCACCCGGCGCATCGCCACCGAAGCGGGCGTCAACGAGGTGACCGTCTTCCGGCATTTCGGCTCCAAGGAGGCGGTGCTCCGGGAGGCGATCGGCCGGCAATGGGGGGGCGAGGGGTGCAGCCCGATTCCGCTCCAGAGCCGGGGGGATCCCCTCGGCGAGCTCCGCGGGTGGGCGCAGGAGATGACGGAGGGACTCCGCCGGATGGCCCCGCTCATCCGGACCCGGCTCGGTGAATTCGAGGAACATCCCGAGATCGTCCCGCCGAACGGCTCCCCGCCGGCCCAGGCCGCCGGGGTGCTGGCCGCCTACCTCCAGCAGCTTCGGGATGCCGGGCTCGCTGCCCGGGAGTTCGATCCACGCACCGCGGCCGCCATGCTCATGGCGGCGCTCTTCGCCGACGGAATCGTCCGGGAGGGATTGCCCGACATGTTCAGTGAGGACATCGAACGCTCGATCGACGAGTACGTGCGGATCTTCCTCCACGGCATCGGAGTCGTGGTCTGATGCGCGCCCGGGGAGTGCTGGCGCTGCTGGTCCTGTGGGGGGCGCCCGTCGCCGCCCAGGAGGTTCGGACCCTGTCGCTGGACGAGGCGCTCGAGATCGGCGCCCGGACGAGCGAGACGGTCGGCATTGCGCGCGCCGGCGTGGACCGGGCGCGGGGGCAGCAGCGCCAGGCGCAGAGCGAGTACTTCCCGCAGCTCACCGGCAGCGCCTCCTACACCCGCACGATCCGTTCGCAGTTCTCCGCGCTGCAGGACGATTCGACCGACAACGGGCCGCCGCCGCCGGAATGCCGCCGCTTCGTAGCTGATCCGGCGGCGCCGATCGCGGAGCGGATCGATTCGCTCGAGTCCGCGGTGGCCTGCGCGTCGGCGGAGGATCCCTTCGCGAGCTTTGGCGACCTCCCCTTCGGCCAGGAGAATCAGTACAACCTCGGGCTTCAGGCGTCGCAGCTCCTCTTTGCCGGGGGACGGGTGCGGGCGCAGAACCGGATCGCGGCGAGCGGGCGCCGGCTCGCGGAGATCGAGCTCTCCTCCCAGCAGGCGCAGGCCCGGCTGGAGGTGGCCAGCGCCTACTTCGACGCGCTCCTGAGTGACCGGCTCCTGGGCATCGCGGACACGACGCTCGCGCAGGCGGACCGGACGCTCGAGGAGACCCGTCTCGGCGTCGAGGTCGGGAACATCGCCGAATTCGAGCTGCTCCGGGCGCAGGTGCTCCGGGACAACGCGCGGCCGGTGGTGATCCAGCGGCGAGCCCAGCGCGAGATCGCGTATCTCCGCCTCAAGCAGCTGCTGGAGCTCCCTCCGGACGATTCGCTCGTCCTCACCACGGAGCTCGCGGGCGCGGAAGGCGCGGCGCCCCCCCTCCCCGATCCGGCGGGGCGCGCGGTGGTGCGCCAGGCGGAGGAAAACGTCGCCATCAGCGAGGGCCGGCTCACCGTGGCCCGCTCCGCGGCGTGGCCGATGCTCCGGCTCACGTCGAATTTTGCGCGGCTGGGATACCCGGACGACGTCTTCCCGACGTGGGGGGATTTCGTGAGCGACTGGAACGTGGCCCTTTCCCTGTCCGTCCCGCTCTTCACCGGCGGGCGCCTTGCGGGGGACCGGATGGTGGCGCGGGCCGACGTGGCGGAAGCGGAGCTGCGCCTCGTCCGGACGCGGGAGCTCGCGGCGCTCGACACGCGGAGCGCGGAGGCCGCGCTCGAGGCGGCGGAGGCGGCATGGGCGGCGAGCGCCGGGACAGTGGAGCAGGCGCAGCGGGCGTATGCCATCGCGGAGGTCCGGTACCAGGAAGGCATCTCGACGCAGACGGAGCTGGCGGATTCACGCCTCCAGCTCCAGCAGGCGCTCGCCAACCGGGCGCAGAGCGCCAGGGATCTCCAGGTGGCGAGGCTCCGGATCGAGATGCTGGACGATCTGCCGATGAGCCGGTAGCAGGTGCAGGCGCGGAGCGGAATGGGCCGGAGACCAGTCACCAGTGACGAGAGACCAGGATCAGTGATCACGATGAGCGCAGCGACGATACGAGCGGGAATCCTGATTGCGGGCGCCGCCATGGCACTGGCGGCCTGCGGCGCCGAGAGCTCGGAGGGAGAGAGCGAGGCGCCGGCCCCGGTGGTGCTCGGGCCGGAGAACGTCGGGATCGCCGAGCGCCTCCAGCTCACGACGGGCCCCCTCATCTCCGGCAGCCTCGTTCCCGAGCAGAGCGCGCAGGTGCGCGCCGAGATCACGGGCGCGGTGCTGCAGGTGTACGCCGAGGAGGGCCAGCGCGTCCGGCGCGGCGAAATTCTGGCGCGCATCGACGACACCGCGCTCCGCGAGAACTACCTGAGCGCGCGCGCCGCACTCCGCTCCGCCGAGAACGCGGCGGAGCTCGCTCGGCGCAACGAGGAGCGTGCGTCCCAGCTGAGTGCCGCCGGCGCCGTGGCGAAGCGGCAGCTCGAAGAGGCGCAACTCAACGCCACGAGCGCCGCCGGCGCCCTGGCCGACGCGCGCGCCCGCTTCATCAGCGCCGAGCGCCAGCTCGCCAAGGCCACGGTCCGCGCGCCGTTCCCAGGGGTGGTGGCGGAGCAGGGCGTGAACGCCGGGGACGTGGTCCAGGTCGGCGCGCTGGTCTATACCATCGTCGATCCGGCGAGCATGCGGCTCGAGGCGGCGGTCCCCGCGTCGGACCTCGCCTCCCTCGCCGTGGGGATGCCGGTGAGCTTCACGGTGACGGGCTACAACGGCCGGAGTTTCGTCGGCAGGGTCACGCGGATCAGCCCGGCGGCGGATCCCTCGACGGGCCAGGTTCCGATCACCGTGGCCATCCCGAATGCCGAAGGCTCGCTCGTGGCGGGGCTCTTTGCCGAGGGGCGGGTGGCGACGGTCACCCGGGACGCCCTCTC
>DASTYH010000420.1:0-3550 GCA_035765075.1 Gemmatimonadales bacterium | reverse complement strand
GAGCACCTTCAGCTCGAGGGATGGTACGAGCTCCGGCTGGACATCGAGCGGGCGGAGTGACGAACGGGATCCTGATCGAGGCGGCGGTCGATACCGCCGAGGCCGCGCACGCCGCGGTGGCCGCGGGCGCCGACCGGCTCGAGCTCTGCGCCGAGCTCGACGCGGGAGGACTCACCCCGGCGCTAGACCTCCTGGCACAGCTCCGAGCGGATATTCCCGCTCCGATCTTCGCCATGGTCAGGCCGCGGGGCGGGGACTTCGTGTACAGCGCGCGCGAGCGGGCCACGATGATCGACCAGGCGCGGGAGCTGCGCCGGCTCGGCGCCGCGGGCCTCGTCCTCGGCGGGCTCCGGCCCGACGGCTCGATCGACGAGGGACTGCTGGAGACGCTGCTGGCCGCTGCGCGCCCTGTCCCTGTGACCTTTCATCGGGCCATCGACCGCACCGCCGAGCCGCTGGCGGCACTCGAGGTCCTGATCCGGCACCGGGTGGACCGGGTCCTCACCTCCGGTGGCGCCGCGAGCGCCGAGGGAGGGATCCCGATGCTCGCCGCGATGATCGAGCGGGCGACGGGGCGCATCACCGTGCTTCCGGGCGGAGGCGTCAACGGTCACAACGTCATGAGGATCATTCGGGGGACGGGCGCGCGGGAGATCCATGCGCGCTGCGGCGATGACGGCGAGAGGATCCGGGGGATCGTCAGTGGTCTGGTGTAGACAGGGGGATACAGCGCCCCCACGGGGCAGGCTCCGCAGCCGGCGCCCGGCACCATCCGCATGAGCATTAAAGCCAAACGAAAAGCCCGCGCCGGAAACGCGCGGGCTCTTCGTCATTTCGGATACGGGGACTGTGGCAATCCTCAGTCCTGCACGAGAATCAGGTACCGCGACGTCCCCCAGAACTGCTCCGGCGAGGCGATCCGGAGCTCGCCGCCCTTCACCTTGCCGCCGTTGTCCACCACCGACGAGAGGTACGTGGGGCTCTGGCGCGTCACGATCTTGTACGACTTGTCGGCGCGCGGGAGGGTGAGCACGGTGTCGGCGAGGCGGTTCACCACGGTGAACGCCCCCGGGTCGAGATCACGCGCGGGGAGGAGCCGGGTGCCGCCGAAGATGAGGAACTTGGAGCCCTCCTTCACCGCCACGCCCCGCTCGATCAGCTCGCTCTGCGTGCCGGCGATGTAGTACACCGTGTTCATGGTGTCCACCAGCGCCTGCCGCTCGGTCTCGACGCGCACGCGTGCCGCGCTCGTGGTGTCGAGGTCGGTCCGGAGCGCCACGATCTGGGTGTTCTGGCTGTCGATGATGGCGGTGTACTCGGCCTGCTGCCGCTCGATGTTGGCCTTCATCTCCTCGATCGTCTTCTGGTACCGCTCCACCTGCGCCACCAGGCGGGAATCACGGCTCGAGAGCGTGGCGAGGCGCTTCTTGGCCGCCTCGAGCGCCTCCTCGCTCTGCTGCAGCCGGGTGATCGCGTCCCGGATCTTGCCGAGGACCACCGTGCGCTGGTCGTTGGCGCTGGCCACCCCTTCCCCTTCCGTGACCGGGTTGGCGCCCAGGTCCCGCACCTTTGCCAGCTCCGAATTGATCGAGCTGACCATCTCGGCGTTGGCCAGGACCTCGTTCAGGAGACTGTCCTTCTCCGCCGAGAGCCGCTGCGACTCGGCCAGCGCCGTGTTGAGCTTCTGCTTGTCCGCACACCCGGCGCTCACCAGGACGGCGGCTGCCACCAACAGGACCTTGCGCATGTTTCCTCACGTCAGGCAAGCGCCGACCCGCCGTCCCCTCGGACGGCGAAGTGCGTGCGCTACTAAAGGCTTCAGGGGCGGCCGGAACCTATACGTGTCCCCGGACCGCTGCGGTGATGCCCGTCACACTCCAGGGATCCTGTTGTACACCGGCCCCGCC
Organism: Gemmatimonadales bacterium; assembly: GCA_035765075.1. Lineage (GTDB taxonomy): Bacteria > Gemmatimonadota > Gemmatimonadetes > Gemmatimonadales > GWC2-71-9 > CAMLLJ01. The sequence goes on along the minus strand of DASTYH010000420.1, from coordinate 1,643 downwards.
AGGTCCCGGTAGCGGGCCAGAACCGCTCGCGCCTCCTCCCGGAGGAACCCTCCCTCGAGCCGGATCCCCCGGCTGGCCAGGTAGGCATGGGACTCGGGGAAGACCGGTCCCTCGTCGAACCCGAGCGCCCGGGCATCCTCCCCCCGGGCGGAATAGACCACCCGGCAGACCCCGCTCCAGAGGGTGGCGCCGAGGCACATGGCGCAGGGCTCGCAGGAGGCGAACATCTCGTGGTCCGGGAGGCCGGGCGCCGCCAGCGTGAAGGAGCCCACCCGCTGCTGCGCCATCATGAACGCCATCATCTCGGCGTGGAGGGCGCAATTGGAGAGCCGGACGACGCTGTTCACCCCGATCGCCACGAGCCCGCCCCCCACCGCGAAGACCGCCGCGCCGAACGGACCGCCGGTGCCCCGCTCCACGTTCTCCCGCGCGAGAGCGATGGCCAGCCGCATCCGCTCGGTGTCGGTGGGATAGTCCCGCTCCCAGTCGACCACCTTCCCCACCCACTCCGGATAGTCGATCCGGATCTCGCGGGGAGACTCCGGCATCAGCGCCTCTCGCCCATCAGCGCCTCTCTCGCATCAGCGTCGCTGGATCAGGAAGACGCCCGCGATCACGAGCGCGGCGCCCACCACCCGGCCGAGGTTGAGCGGATGGCGGTCGTAGCCCACGAGGCCGTAGTGGTCGAGGATGAGGGAGCTGACCATCTGGCCCGCCACCACGGTGGCCACCAGCGTGGCCGCGCCGAGGCGGGGGGTGAGGATGATGGCGGTGGCGACGAAGAAGGCGCCCAGCACGCCCCCGGTCCAGTGCCACCAGACCGTCCGCCCCAGCGCCCCGGCCGGGATCGAGAGCCGCGCCGCCACGATGTACCCCGCCAGCGCCAGCGTACCTATAAGGAAGGAGACCCCGGCGGCGAGCACCGGGTGCCCGAGCGAGAGCCGGAGCTGGTGGTTCACCCCGGCCTGCACCGGGAGCACCACGCCGGTGATCATCGCGAGGAGGATGAACCAGGCCATGCGCTCAGCGGCCCGGCATGGACATCGGCTTGAAGCCCGGGGGGATGGCGAATCGGGCCGCGTCCACCGGGCCCGCGTCGATCTCGGTCACCTCGAGCACGGTGACGCCCTTCCCATCGGTGACGCGCAGGGGAAAGAACCCCTTCATTCCCCTGGCCCACGCCGGCGGCTTCCCCGCTCCCGGTGCGCCACCCATTGCGAACCGTCCCATGTCGGTGGCGCCGCAGATCTCCGCGGTGTCTCCCTTCCTGTCCTCGACCCGGATGATCTCGCAGCGGTGGCCGGCCACCGTTGCCGTCTTCCCCGTCCGCGTGATCTTCGCCTCGCTCTCGGCGTCGTCGCCCTTCGGAAGCGGCTGCTGCATGTACATCTTCGCCTCGCTCATGAGCATCGTCATGCGGGAGGCGCCGTGGTCGATGATCATGCCGAACGACTGCCCGTCCCGGCCCATGTCCATGCGGACCTGGTTCCCCCTGATCCACATCTCCATCGGTTCCCCGGAGCGCCCCTCCCCCTTCATCTCCATGACGACGCGTCCCTCGAAGGGCTTCTGGGCGGCTGCCACGGACATGGGGATGGAAAGGAGGAGGAGCGGGAAGGCAGGGCGGAAGGAGCGCATGCGTA
>DASTYH010000419.1:0-2029 GCA_035765075.1 Gemmatimonadales bacterium | reverse complement strand
CGCCTGCCTCAACCACAATGAGGTGAACGTCCTTCTCCACCTCATGCGCCGCGTGGCGGCACATATGAGGAATGAATGACTATATGGACTATTGATTAGTCATGTAATCTTCTTATCGGCCCACTTGTTCCCACCGCACGGCCGTCGCAGCATATTCCCCCGATGCACCGGAACGACCCGCTTCCGATCGAGATACCCCGGCCCTCCGCCCGCCGCAGCATCGGGGCGCTTGGCGCGAGTCTCCTGGTGCACGTCCTGATCGTGTCACTGGCGGTGGCAGGAGCCGGCACCGGCGCTGACCCGGAGGAGCAGCAGCCGTCCTCGCGGCGGGTCGAGATCATCCAGCTCCCGCCGCTCCCTCAGCCTGCTCCGGACCGTCCGCTGCCCCGCGTCGCTCCGGAACCTCGAAGGCGTGTGCCGCGCCCCCAGATCGTGCGCGGTGAGCCGATGCCCGAAGAGGTCACGGTGCGGGCGGAGCGCCCACCGGAGCCGGCCCCGGATCTCCCGCTCGCGACCACGCCGAAGCGGCCCGCCTCGAATCCTGAGCCCCCCGCGCCCGAGCCTGTGGACCTCGCGTCGGCGCGCGCCGCCGAAATGCAGTCGGAGGCCACGCGACTCTTCGGTCCCCGCATGCTCGGCTCCGATCGGCCACCCGGGCCGATTTCGACGCAATGGGTCAACGAGCTGACCGACGATCGGGAAAACGATTGCACCCCCGTGGCCCGGACGCCGCGCGACCCCTCGCTCCCCCCGGAGCTCGGTGTCGTGACCGGACGCGTCTATCGCGCAGGCACCCGGCAACCCCTCCCGGGTGCGTACCTCCAGATCCTCGGCACCCCGTACGCGACCTTTGCCGACGATGAAGGCGACTACGCACTCGAGTTCGATCGCTCGCTCGTGGACGACTGCCGCACCCAGTACGTCCAGGTCTCGAAGGACGGCTTTGCGCCCCAGCGGCTGATCCTCTCCCTCGGGAGCCGGCGCTCGAACGACATCCCCATGCAGCGGCGCTGAGGCCTAACGGCCCGCCACGATCTCCTGGAGCAGCCGCTCCGCGAACTCCTTGTCCCAATCCGCCACATTGCGCCGCGCGGTGACCGTCACCTTGGCCGTCGAAGGGGATTCGCGCCTGGCCGTCACGCTCACGTCGAGCTCCCCCGCCTTGCCACCCCACGACATCGTGTCGCCGCCGTCCGACGTGCCGGTCTCGGTGATCGCCACACCGTGGCGCTCGAGCACCGTGCGGATCCGGGATTCGAGCGTGGCCGGCTGACCTTCCACCAGCGCCTCGGCACCCCGACTTGTCACGTACACCGCCCCTCCCGCCCCCGCCGCTGCCGCCGCCGCCACACACCCCGCCCCGATTGCCGCCAGCGCCACCACGAACGCCTGCCGAACCAGCCGAGCCATGGAACCCTCCAGGTTTGGATTGGCAGACAGTATACGGTAGACGGTATGCAGGGTTCGGTGTGCCAGCACCCACTCTCCGGCCACCCCGCCCGGCGACCGCCTCTGCGGCTGCCAGCTACCGTCTCACCGGATACGCCTTCCGCATCCCTCCTGCTATCCTTCACCCATGGGAACCAATCGACTCCGCGGCCCCGCCTTCATCGAGATCCTCGTGATCCTGGCGCTCGCCGCTACCGTGCTGTCGCTCCTCCTCAAGCGCTGAGGAACAGACCATGAAACCACGTTTGGTGCGGCCGCTCGTGGCCGTGGCGCTGGCGGCCTCGGCCGGCGCACTGTCGGCCCAGGCATCCGGCTCGGAGCGCTACGCTGCGGCCGCCGACCTCCCGCGGCTCGCCACCGAGCTTCGCGGCGCCGGGCTCTCCGCCAGTGAGCTGGCGAAGGTGTTCGGAGTCTTCCGGGACCAGCGTGTCCCCCCCACCGATGCCAAGGTGGTGCTCGAGGAGGAGTGGAAGGCTTCCCGTGAGCATGGGCCGGTTCCCGGACTGGGCGATTTCGTGCAGGCCCGCCTGGCGGAAGGCCTGCGCGGCCAGGCCCTCGCGGCGGCGATCCGCTCGGAACA
>DASTYH010000418.1:0-13756 GCA_035765075.1 Gemmatimonadales bacterium | reverse complement strand
GCTTCGTCTCGGAGATGGCGCGCTCCATGGAGCCGGTGACCACGTCCGCGTACATCACTACCTTGCCGCTGACGTTGCGCGCCGCGCGGCCGATGGTCTGGATCAGCGACTTGTCCGACCGGAGGAAACCTTCCTTGTCGGCGTCGAGGATCGCCACCAGCGACACCTCGGGGAGGTCGAGTCCCTCGCGGAGGAGGTTGATCCCCACGAGAACGTCGAAATCGCCGAGGCGAAGGCCGCGCAGGATCTCCATGCGCTCGATGGCATCGATGTCGGAGTGGAGGTAGCGGACCCGCACCCCCGCCTGCTGGAGATAATCGGTGAGGTCCTCGGACATCCGCTTGGTGAGCGTGGTGACCAGCACCCGCTCCCCGCGCTTCTCGCGCTCCCGGATCTCCGCGAGGAGGTCGTCCACCTGGCCCCGCACCGGCCGGAGGTCCACCTCCGGATCGATGAGTCCGGTGGGCCGGATGATCTGCTCCACGACGGCACCTTCGGAGAGCCCCAGCTCGAATTCGCCGGGCGTGGCGGACACGGCGATCATCTGGGGTACCAGCGCCATGAACTCGTCGAACTGGAGCGGCCGGTTGTCGAGGGCGGACGGGAGGCGGAAGCCGTACTCGACGAGGGTGAGCTTCCGGGCACGGTCGCCGTTGAACATGCCGCCGATCTGCGGGAGCGTCACGTGCGACTCGTCCACCACGACGAGGAAGTCGGGGGGGAAGTAGTCGAAGAGGCACGCCGGCCGCTCCCCCTCGCGCCGGCCGGTGAGGTGCCGGGAGTAGTTCTCGATGCCGGCGCAGGTCCCGACCTCGAGGAGCATCTCGATGTCGAACTGGGTGCGTGACTCGAGCCGCTGCGCCTCGAGCAGCTTCCCCGCCTCGCGGAGAATCGTGAGCCGCCCGGCGAGCTCCTCCCGGATGGCCCGCACCGCCCGCTCGATCGTCGGGCGCTGGGTCACGAAGTGCTTGGCCGGATAGACGACGCACTGGTCGAGCGTCTGGATCGTCTCGCCGGTGAGCGGATGGATCTTGCTGATCCGCTCGACCTCGTCCCCCCAGAGCTCGATGCGGATGGCCTGCTCGGCATAGGCGGGAAAGATCTCGATCGAATCGCCGCGCACGCGGAAGGTGCCCTGCTCGAACGCAACGTCGTTGCGCCCATACTGGATGCGCACCAGCTCGGCGAGGATCGCATCGCGGCCGCGCGACTCCCCCCGCTTCACCTCCACCATGAGCTTGCGGTACTCCGCGGGATCGCCGAGGCCGTAGATGGCGCTCACCGTGGCGACGATGACCACGTCCTCGCGCTCCATCAGGCTCGACGTGGCGCGGAGCCGGAGACTCTCGATGTCCTGGTTGATCGAGGCGTCCTTCTCGATGTAGACGTCGGTCGAGGGGACGTACGCCTCCGGCTGGTAATAGTCGTAGTAGGAGACGAAGTACTCGACGGCGTTCTTCGGGAGGAACTGGCGCAGTTCGCCATAGAGCTGGGCGGCGAGGGTCTTGTTGTGCGAGAGGACCAGCGTCGGCTTGCCGTAGTTGGCGATGACGTTGGCGAGCGTCATCGTCTTCCCCGAGCCGGTGACGCCGAGCAGCGTCTGGTACCGGTCGCCGCGCACGAGCCCACCGGTCAGCTCCGCGATGGCGCGCGGCTGGTCTCCGGCGGGCTGAAAGGGGGCGACGACCTCGAAGGCGGGGCTGGGCATCGTGCCAATATAGCCGGTTCGGGAATTCTTCGGGAGGGTCGGCTGGGTCCGGGGAGGTCCGGCTATTCGAGTCCCCCCAGGGCGAGGAGCCGCCGCCACTGCGCGGCGGTGACGGGCATGACGGAGAGTCTCGTATGACGGACGAGTCCCAGCGTGGCGAATACCGGGTCCTTCCGGATGTCGGCGAGCGGGACGGGCCTGGGGAGGGCTCGCTCGGGGACGAGGTCCACGACGGCGAGCTTGGAGTCGGCGTGCCTGGGGTCGCGGTACGGTGCGGCGGCGACCCGGGCGAGCCCGACGACCGCCTTCTCGGAACCGGTGTGATAGAAGAGCACGCGGTCCCCCTGCTTCATCCCCCGGAGGTGGATCAGCGCCTGGGCATTCCGGATGCCGTCCCAGACCGCCTTCCCCTCCCGCTCGAGGTCCGCGTAGGAATACGCGGAGGGCTCCGACTTGACGATCCAGTAGGCGGACATCAGGTCACGGCGGGGGGCGTCGAGGCCTCGCGCCGCTCGATCTCGGTCACGCCCTTCACGCGTCGCACCGCCTTGAGCACCTTGGCCAGGTGGGTCAGGTTGTCCACCTCGACGAAGATGTTGCCGAAGACCGTACCGTCCTTCGTGTGGATGTCGGCCGAGCGGATGTTGGTGCCGCTCTGGCTGATCGCCTGCATGATGTCGGCGTAGAGCCCCCGCCGATCCTCCCCCGACAGCATCAGCCGCACGGCAAACGACTCGCCGGCGCTCTCCTGCCAGTCGATGTCCACCCGCCGCTCGGCGGCGGAGAGCGTGAGGAGGTTCGGGCAGTCCGCGCGGTGGATCGAGATTCCGCGCCCCTGCGTCACGTAGCCGACCACCTTGTCGCCCGGGACCGGCTGGCAGCACTGGGCGTAGCGCACCATGAGCCCGTCGGCGCCCTGCACCTTGATGCCGCGGCCGAGCCGGATCCGGTCGATCACGCGGCCGAAGACCGTCGGCTTCGGCTCGCTCAGCTCGTCCGAGGGGAGGTCGGGATAGAGCGCCCGGATCACCTGGCCGATCGCCACGTCGCCGCGCCCCACCGCCACTTCCAGTCCCTTCGCGTCGGCGAGGGAGAGCGTGGCGGCCGCCTTCGTGAGCCGCGCATCGTCGGGAGGATCGAGCCGGCGGCGGCGGACCTCCCGCGCCAGGATCTCCTTCCCGAGGGCGAGGCTGATCGTCTCCTCCTCGTGCCGCACCCACTGCTTGATCTTCTGCCGGGCCCGGCCGGTATGCACGTGGGCCAGCCAGTCCCGGCTCGGCCGCGCGCCCGCCCCGGTCAGGATCTCGATCGTGTCTCCGTTCTTGAGCTCCCGATGCAGCGGGGCGATGCGGCCGTTGATCTTGGCGCCCTGGCACTTGAGCCCGACCTCCGTGTGCACCATGAAGGCGAAGTCGATCGGCGTGGCCCCCTTCGGCAGCCGCTTCACGTCGCCCTGGGGCGTGAAGACGAAGATCTCGTCCTGATACAGGTTGATCTTCAGGAACTCGAGGAACTCCTCGGGGCTGTGCGTGTCCTGCTGGAGCTCGAGGAGCTGGCGGAACCACCCGAGCGCCTGGTCGAGCTCGTCCGCCGCATGCTCGTCCTTGTACACCCAGTGGGCGGCGATGCCGTACTCGGCGGTCCGGTGCATCTCCACGGTGCGGATCTGGACCTCGAAGAGCTGGCCGCCGGGTCCGAAGATGGTGGTGTGGAGTGACTGGTACGCGTTCGACTTCGGGCTCGCGATGTAGTCCTTGATCCGTTCCTGGAGCGGCGTCCAGTTGTGATGGATGATCCCCAGTACGTGATAGCAGTCCGGCACGCTCCGGACCAGGACCCGCACCGCCATCAGGTCGTAGATCTCGTCGAAGGCCTTCCCGCGCTTCCGCATCTTCTGATAGATGGACCAGAGATGCTTGGGCCGTCCGGTGATGTCGAACCACTCGATCCCCGCGCGGCGGAGCTCCTCCTCGAGCGGCGTCCGGAGCTTGGCGATGAGCTGCTCCCGGACGGCGCGCTTCGCCGCCACCTGCTGCACCAGCTCGCGGTACTCCTCGGGCTCCAGGAACTTGAAGGCGAGATCCTCGAGCTCCGCCTTCATCCCCGCCATGCCGAAGCGGTGCGCCAGCGGCGCGTAGATCTCCCGGGTCTCGAGGGCGATGCGCGCGCGACGCTCCGGCGGCAGATGCTCGAGCGTCCGCATGTTGTGCAGCCGGTCGCCGAGCTTGATGATGATGACCCGCGCGTCGCGGGCAATGGAGAGGAGAAGCTTCCGGTAGTTCTCGACCTGCTCTTCCGCGGACGAGCGGAACGTCAGGTGGGCGATCTTGGTGAGCCCATCCACGATCCCGGCGACTTCGGAGCCGAACTCCCGCTCGATGTCGGCGGTGGTGACATCGGAATCCTCGACCACGTCGTGGAGGAGCGCCGCCACGATCGACGTGCTGTCGAGGAGCTGCTCCACCAGGATCTGCGCCACCGCGATGCTGTGGGAGATGAAATCCTCCCCCGACATCCGCTTCTGGCCCCGGTGCGCGGAGGCGCTGAAGGTGAGCGCGCGCTCGATGAGATCGAGGTCGAGCCGGTCGGCGTGGCGGGCGAGGGTCGCGCGAAAATTCCCCGGCGGGTCGGACCCGGCCGGGGTGCTCGGAGCGGGGGTGCGGGCAAGCGGCGTCTGCACACCGTAGGATGCCGCCCCGCCGGTGCGGCGTCAACCGGAGGGGCACCCCGGGCGGGCGCCCGTGGACGGCGTCAAGCGCCGCTCCCGGACGGGGTTCCGCTACAGGAGGCCGCCCGCCGCGAAGCTCAGGAAGCGGTCCCCCGCGATGATCACATGATCGTAGAGCGGCAGGTCGAGGAGCTGGCCGGCGGCCACCAGCTGGCGCGTGACTGCCCGGTCTTCCGCCGAGGGGGTCGGATCGCCGCTCGGGTGGTTGTGCACGACGATGATCCCCGCCGCCGCCTCCGCGATGGCCGGCCGGAACACCTCCCGTGGATGCACGAGCGAGCTGTTGAGAAGGCCCCGCGTGATCAGGACCTCCCGGAGCACCCGGCTCTGGCTGTCGAGCGCGAGTAGGTGGAACTCCTCCACCGCCAGGTCCCGGAGCCGGGCCGAGAATCGGCGCACGATGTCCTCGGGCTCCCGGATTCGCGGTGCCGCCGGGCGCGGCTCGAGCGCGAGCCGAGTGCCGATCTCGAACGCGGCCACGAGCCGCGCGGCCTTGGTCGGTCCGATTCCCGGCGACCGGAGAAACTCGCCGTGCGGCCGGGACGCGAGGCGGCGGAGCGACCCGTCCTGGCCATCGAGCAGTCTGCCCGCGAGCACGCCGACACCCGTGTCCCGATTCCCGGTGCCGAGGAGTATGGCGAGAAGCTCGCGCGCGGTCAGCGCCGCCGGGCCGAGCGCCCAGAGGCGCTCGCGAGGGAGCTCGGGAATCTCGTCATCTGCCATGCCGGAGGATACGAACCGCTCCGGCCGACGGCGGTTCGAAAGGTGGAAGCGGCGTTACCGGATTAACGCGGTTTTCACGATGCCTCGGCATCGTGGTCGTCCTTCCCGGTCAGGGTGCGACGGTGATCGTCTCCGGCTGGGACCAGGTCGCGTGGTCGGGGTGGTACGCTCGCGATCACCCTCCCGGGGCGCGGCAGAAACCCGGCGCCGGGCGTGGCGCCGACCCGGTCTTCATGGCGCCCGCCTGCCGATGCCGGAAACCGCCGATGCCAGGTCGGTGGCCGAGATTCTTTCCGCAGATCGGAGGACTCCATGCATCACTCACGAATGCTCCTCGCCGCGCTCGCCGCCGCTGCCGTGCTGGCGGGCTGCTCGGACCAGCCCACGGCGCCGGAGCAGGCCTCGGCCGCGCCCGCTATCGATCGCGCGTCGCCGGACCGGGGCGCCATCCATTTTGCCGAAGCCGGGTCGAGCGTCGCCTGGAACCAGGCGGCCCGGGATCTCATCGCCGCGCGCAGCATCGCGGCCCCGCACGTCCAGCTCCGAATCCTCACCTATCTCTCCGTCGCCCAATACAATGCGATCGTGACTGCGGAGGATGCGAAGGTTGCCGGGACGCACGCCTCGCTCCGCGCTGCCGCAGCGGCCGCGTCCGTCGTCGTCCTGTCGCACTTCTTCCCGCTCGATGCCTCGGCCCTGGAGGACGACCTCGAGGCGCAGCTCGCAGCGCCGGCGTGGCCGGGTGAGCGGCACCGGGACATCACCTCGGGCGAGGAAGTGGGCCGTTCGGTCGGTGCGGCGGTGGTCGCGTACGCCCAGGCGGACAACTTCAACCAGGACCCGATCCCCGACCCGCCGATCGGCCCGCAGTACTGGAGGAGCTCCACGGCTCCGGCCACCCCATCGGTCAAGGCCCTCTGGGGAACGCGACCCTTCGTGCTGGAAAGCCCCGACCAGTTCCGGCCGGATGGCCCACCAGACTTCGATTCGGATGAATTTCGTACGGCCCTGGAGGAGATTCGCGATCTGTCGGACCATCGCACCGCCGAGCAGCTCGCGCTGGCGCAGTTCTATGCGACTCGCGCACCGACGTACATGAACGAGATCGGCGCCGAGCTCATCGTCGCCAACCGCCGGACCGAGCGGGAGGCGGCGCGTATTCTCGCGCTCGCGAACATGGCGGGCTTCGACGCGATGATCGGCTGCTGGGACGCGAAGTTCGCATTCTGGCTCGTACGTCCCTGGGATGCGGATCCCGGGATCACGACGCCGATCGGGCGTCCGAACCACCCCTCCTACCTGAGCGGTCACTCGTGCAATACGGCCTCGTTCGCCACCGTGCTGGCCGACGCCTTCCCGGCTGAACGTGCGCGGCTGGAAGCGATCGTCGTCGCCGCGGGGCTCTCCCGCATGTACGGCGGCCTACACTACCGGTTCGACTGCGAGGACGGGCAGGCGCTGGGCCGGCAGGTGGCTGAGCTTGTGCTCGCCGCCGCCCCGGTCGGGCATGAGCCCATTCCGCTCGACTGACACCGCACTCCCGGAAACACCACGGCGGCCTCCGGATCGATCCGGAGGCCGCCGTGACGTACTGGGGCCGGGTTACTTCCCCGCCCCGTGGCACTTCTTGTACTTCTTTCCCGAGCCGCAGGGACAGGGATCATTCCGCCCCACCTCCGCCACGGGCGCTGCGGAGGCGCCGAGGCGGCCGAGCGAGCTCGTGACCGCGGCGGGCGCCGCGGCGGGCGCGGCCTGCGGCCGCGGGGCTGGGGCACCGCCCATGAAGAGATCATCAGCGCCGGTCGGCGCCGGTGCCGGCGGCGGGGGCGGCGGAGGCATCCGGCGCGGCGCTGCCGGCTCGGCGGTCACCTGGATCTTGAGGAACCGCTCGGTAAACGTGGACTGGATATCGCGCATCAGGTCCTCGAACATCTCGAACGCTTCCTTCTTGTACTCGACGAGCGGGTCCTTCTGGCCGTAGGCGCGGTACTGGATGGCGTTCCGGAGCTGGTCGAGATCGTAGAGGTGATCCTTCCACTTCTCGTCCAGCACCGTGAGCATCACCTGCGAGAGAACCTGCGCATCGACCTCGGGGATCCCGATCTTCCGGCCGAAGTCCGCGAGGTACTCGATCTTGCGCTCGAACGTGGCCTCCGCCTCGGCGAGCGCCGCGCGCGCGATCGCGTCGCGGTCCGGCGTCGTCTCCGCGTTCAGGACCTCTTCGGCGCTGATGAGGTACTGGAGCATCAGCAGCTCGCGGAGCCCGCCCCGGTCGAACTCCTCCGGGCGCTCCGCCTCGGCGAGGAAGGTCTGCACCTGCCGCTCCACCGCCGCCTCGATCATGCGGCGCGCCTCGGCCTTGAGCTGCTCGCCCCGCTCGAGCGCGAAGAGCCGCAGCGAGTAGACGACCTCCCGCTGCTGGTTCATCACGTCATCGTACTCGAGGAGCCGCTTGCGCTGCTGGAAGTTCTGCAGCTCGACCCGCTTCTGCGCCTGCTCGATGGCGCGGGTCACCATCCGTCCGGTGATGACCTCGCCCTCCTCCGGCGCGCTCTTGTCCATGAACGCCGCCATGCGGTCCGAAATGAAGAGCCGCATGAGGTCGTCTTCGAGCGACAGGAAGAAGATCGACTGTCCCGGGTCGCCCTGGCGGCCGGAGCGGCCGCGCAGCTGGCGGTCGATCCGCCGGGACTCGTGGCGCTCGGTGCCGATGATCTGCAGGCCCGCCTCGTCCCGCGTGAGATCGAGATCCTTGCCGAGCTTGATGTCGGTGCCGCGGCCGGCCATGTTCGTGGCGATCGTGATCGCCCCCGTCTGCCCCGCCCCCGCCACGATCTCCGCTTCCCGCTGGTGGTACTTGGCGTTCAGCACCTCGTGCCGGAGCCCGCGCCGCTTGAGCTGGCGGGAGAGCGTCTCGGAGACGTCGACGTTCACCGTGCCGATCAGGACCGGCAGCCCCTGCCCGTGCAGCCGCTCGACCTCGTCCAGAATGGCGTCGTGCTTCTCCTTCCGCGTCTTGTAGATGCGGTCGGGCTGGTCCTTGCGCCGGACCGGGCGGTTGGTGGGAATGACGTTCACCTCGAGGCCGTAGATCTGGTAGAACTCGGTCTCCTCGGTCTCCGCCGTGCCCGTCATGCCGGCGAGCTTGTCGTACATCCGGAAGTAATTCTGGATCGTGATCGTGGCGAAGGTCTGCGTCTCCCCCTTGACCTGCACCCCTTCCTTGGCCTCGACCGCCTGATGCAGGCCGTCCGCCCACCGGCGCCCCGCCATCACGCGCCCGGTGAACTCGTCCACGATCAGGACCTGCCCCTCCTGCACCAGGTAGTCGACTTCCTTCTCGTAGAGGGCATGCGCCTGGAGGAGCTTGTGGATGATGTGCAGCTTCTCGCTCTTGGCGGCGTACTCGGCCTCGACCTCCTGCCGCCGCGCCACCCGCTCCGCCGGCGTGAGTGAAGGGTCCTGCTCGACCCGGTGGACCTCCTCCGAGATGTCCGGCACCAGGAAGAGCCCGGGATCACTCGGCGACATCGCCTCCGCGCCGCGGTCGGTGAGGTGCACCGAGTGGCCCTTCTCGTCGAGGACGAAGTAGAGCACGTCCTCCATGTCCCGCATCCGCTGCTGCCGGATCGGGAGCTTCCGGTCGGCGATCGCCTCGAGCTCCATCCGCTGCACGAGCTGCTTCACCCCGGTCTCGTTCAGCATCTTGAGCAGCTTCTTGTTCTTCGGCATGCCCAGCCGGGCCTGGTAGAGCTTCCGCGCGGCATCGTCCCGGGTCTTCGGGTCCGTCAGGAGCGCCTCCCCCTCGGCGAGGAGCGTGTTCACGACGCCCGTCTGCTTCCGGACCACCTCGGCCACCTGCCGGTTGAACTGCTGGTACTTGTCGTCCTCCGCGTGGCCCACCGGCCCCGAGATGATGAGCGGCGTGCGGGCCTCGTCGATGAGGATCGAGTCCACCTCGTCGATGATGGCGTACGCGTGCTCCCGCTGGACCCGATGGTCCAGCGTGAACACCATGTTGTCGCGGAGATAGTCGAACCCGAACTCGTTGTTCGTGCCGTAGGTGATGTCCGCCTGGTACGCCGCCCGCCGCTCCGGGGAGGAGGGCTGGGTGTCGTCGAGGCAGGCGACCGTGAGGCCGAGATAGCTGAAGACGTGCCCCATCCACTGGGAGTCGCGCCGGGCCAGGTAGTTGTTGACCGTCACCAGGTGGGCGCCGCGACCGGTGAGCCCGTTGAGGTACAGCGGGAGCGTCGCCACCAGCGTCTTGCCTTCGCCGGTGGCCATCTCGGCGATGCGGCCCTGGTGGAGGACGATCCCGCCGATGAGCTGGACATCGTACGGAACCATGTCCCAGACGAGCTCCCGCCCGGTCACCATCACCGTGGTGCCGAGGAGCCGACGGCACGCCTCGCGCACCGTGGCGAAGGCTTCCGGCAGGATCTCGTCGAGGACCGCTGCCAGCTCCTTCTTCCACGCGGCTTCGAGCTCGGTGAACCGGTCTTCCAGCCGGTCCCGCTCCACCGGATCGGCGCAGTCGTGCTTCTCGAGCCGGACTCGCTCGAGCTCCGCGCGGGTCTCGCCCGTCCGCTCCGCGATGAGCGCCCGGAATTTCTCCGTCTGCGCCTTGAGCTCCGCCTCGCTCAGCGTCCCCAGCCGCTCCTCGTGGGACTTGATCTGCTCCAGCACCGGCTGCAGCCGCTTCGCCTCGCGTGCATGCCGCGTCCCGAGGACCGCGGTCATCAGCTTCTTGATCATCCTTCTCCATCCTGATAAAGGCCGTGCGCGGCCACATAGTCGGCCACCGCATCCGGCACCCAGTAGCGAATCGATCGTCCCGCGCGCACCCGCCGCCGGATGTCCGTGGCGGAGATCTCGAGTGCGGGCACCTCGATGGTGCGCCACGTGCCGGCGGGCCGGACGGCGGGGGCGCCGGCCCGTCCGAAAACGACCACCTTCGCCAGTGCGGCCACCGCGTCCGGCTCCCGCCACTTCGGAAAGTCCACCGCCGCGTCCGCCCCCACCAGCAGGACGAACCCGGTGTCCCCGTCCCGCTCACGCAGCGCGCGAAGCGTCGCCACCGTGTAGGAGGCGCCCTCCCGATCGAGCTCGATGCGCTCGAGCGCGAACCCCGGCTCGCCCGCGATCGCCAGCTCGACCATGGCGGCGCGATCCTCGGGCGAGGCGCCGTGCCGGCCCACCTTGAAGGGCTGCTCCCGCGCCGGCATGAATCGCAGTTCGCTCAACCCCAGCGCTTCGGCGGCCACCCGGCCCACGATCAGGTGACCGTGGTGGATCGGATCGAAGGATCCGCCGAAGAGGCCGATCACCTACGATCCCTCGGCCGGGTCCGGGGTGATCGTCCCCGGGCCGGCGGGGCACGCATCGCCCGCCCCGGGGGTATCGGGATGAAAGCGCTGGAGATACTCGCAGGTCTCGCGCACATCTTCCAGGTAGCCCAGCGTCCGGTACGCCTCGATGAGGCGGATCAGCGCCTGCGGCGCGATCGCCGCCTGCGGCCAGGTGGCGAGCAGGTCCCGGAGGTAGATGATCGCCGAGTCCCAGGCCTTCAGCCGAAGGTAGTACCGTGCGTTCTTGAACGCCTTTTCGGCGAACCAGTCGTTCAACTCGGCGATCCGCTGCCGCGCCTGCGGGGCGGCCTCGGAATCCGGGTAGCGGCTCAGGAGCTCCTGATAGGTAGCCAGGGCCGACTGACCGTAGGTCGGATCGAGCTCGGGCCGCCGCCACAACTCCTTGTGGGCATCGCCGACCCGGAGCAGCGCCTGTGGCGCGAGCGGGTGCGAGGGCGTCTCGTCCGAGACGCGGCGGAAGGCGCGCGCCGCCTCGAGCCGGTTCCCCCGCGCAAACTCGACTTCGCCGAGCATCATTCGCGCCTCGATCACGCGCGCATCGTTGACCGGCGCCTCGAGCACGAAGCGCTCGAGGAGGACCTGGGCCTCATCCCATTCACGCTCCGCGAACCGGGCCTGCGCCTCGGCCCAGAGCGAGTCGAGGGCCGCGGGCGCGAGCGATTGCGCGCCGGGAGCGCGCTCAGGACCCGGCGGATCGCCAGGGCTATTTCCACCGCAGGCGGCGACCAGCACGAGAAGGCCGATGAGACGAGACTTCATTCCTCTTCCATGCGGGCCGAGTCGCCCGCCGCATCTGTGACGCCCAGCGCCGAAATGCGCCGGGCCGCTGCCACGCCGATCGAGTCATCGGCGCCGGACCCGAGGGCCCGCTGCCACACGATCGCCGCGGCGATCGGATCTCCCTGCGCGAGACGCGCATCGCCGAGCCCGAGGAGCGCCCGGCGGCCGACGTCGGACGCCGTATCGCGCGCCGCGACGAGGAGCCACCGCTCCGCCTCCACGGCGCGCCCCGCAGCCAGCGCCGCGCCGCCCACCTCGAGCGCGCATCGTGCGAGCCCCGCGCGGACCGCACCCGCATCGGCGGCGGGGCCCCGACGCAGGTATCCCGCGTACGCCGCCGCACCGCCCCCGCAGTCGCCCGTCGCCTCGAGCGCCCGCCCGTAGGCGAGGAGGAGACTGTCGAAGACGCCGCTTCCCGGGGCCGCTGCAAGGGCCGACGGGAGCAGACGTACCGCCTCGGCATCGGCGAGCCGGGCCGACCGCACGAGGGGGAGCGCAAAGCGACCGATCGGCCGCCCCGGCGCCACTCGCTCCAGGGAGACGACGGCGCGGAGCAGCGCCGCCGAATCCCCCCGGGCCGCGGCCGCCCGCGCGACTCGCTCGAGTCCCTCCGCCGCTTCCCTGGCGCGCGCCGGGGCCATGTCCGCGAGCCGATCGTATGCGAGCGCTGCGCTGTCGAGCGCCCCCGCCCTCATCGCCGCGGCCGCGAGTCGCGCCCAGAGTTCCGGGCCGGCATCCCGCGCGAGCTCGCGATATCGCTCGTACGCCTCGTCCGCGCGGCCCTCCGCATAGGCCCGGTCCGCCGCCGCTTCCCGGCCCCCGTCGCCGCATCCCGCCAGGAGCAGGATGAGGAGCAGGCCGCCGCGGATCACTCCGCGGGGCCGACCATGTTGAGGTACGCCTGCACGCGAGGGCTCCCGGGCCGCCGGTCGAGGATTCCCTGCCAGACCTCGCGCGCCCCGGCGGCATCGCCCGAGAGATAGCGGGCGAGCCCGAGTGCGGCTCCGGCGTCCACGAAGCCCGGACGCGCCGCCACGACCTGCTCCAGCTCCTCCCGCGCCTCGAGGGCCCGCCCCGCCTCCACCAGCACCCGCGCGAGGCGGTAGCGAAGATCGTGAAAGGTCGGCCCCAGCTCGAGTGCGCGCCGGTACTGCTCGATCGCCCGGTCGAGCGCGCCGATCTCGGCGTACGCCTGCCCCAGGTCGGCATGGCGATTGGCGAGCTGGGCGGCGACGGGCGCGGGAAGTCCCCGCACGCTTCCGGTATCCGCCAGCGCGGCCCGGCGGAAACTCTCGTCGGCCTCCGCCGAGCGCCCGAGCTCGTTGAGCACGAGGCCGCGGTGGATCAGCGCCTCCAGGTAGCGCGGGTTCAGCTCGAGCGCCCGGTCGAATTCCGCGAGTGCGCGCTCGTTCTGCCCCAGGAGCGCCAGCGCGACTCCCAGCAGCTGATGGGCATCGGCAAAGGCGTGCCCCCCCGCGGTCACCTCCTCGAGGAGGTGCACCACGCCGTGATAGTCCTGGAGCAGGAAGCGCTCCCGCGCCCGTGTCACGAGCTGGTCGGCGCCCGGCTCCAGCGCACCGCCCCGCCCCCCGGCAAACACCCCGCTCATCATGACCTCCCGCGTCCGATCCCGTAGTACTCGAAGCCGGCCGCCTCGAGGCGCTCGGGATCGTACAGGTTGCGGCCGTCCAGAATCAGGGGACGCCTGAGCAGGTCCCGGAGTCGCTCGAAATCGGGATTCCGGTACATCCGCCACTCGGTCACCAGCACGAGGGCATCGGCGCCCTCGGCCGCCGCGTAGGGATTGTCCGCATAGGTGATCCGATCCCCGAAGACCCGTCGGGCGGCCTCGGCGGCCTCCGGATCGTGCGCCTGGACCCGCGCCCCCGCCTCGAGGAGCGCCCCGATCAGCACGAGGGCCGGACTCTCCCGCACGTCGTCGGTGTCCGCCTTGAACGCGAGGCCCCACACGGCGATCGTGGCGCCGGCCAGTCCGTCGTCTCCGAGCGCACGGCGGACCCGCTCGAAGAGCTCGCGCTTCTGCCGGTCGTTCACGGCCTCCACGGCGCGAAGCAGCTCGAGGTCGATTCCGGCGTCGCGCCCGGTCCGGAGGATGGCCTTCATGTCCTTCGGGAAGCACGATCCGCCGTACCCCGGGCCCGGATAGAGGAATGCCCGCCCGATCCGCCGATCCGAGCCGATGCCGTGACGGACCCGGCTCACGTCCGCGCCCACCGCCTCGCAGAGCCGGGCCATCTCGTTCATGAACGAAATCCGTGTCGCCAGCATGGCGTTGGCAGCGTACTTCGTGAGCTCCGCCGAGGCCTCGTCCATGAAGACGAGACGCTCGCCCCCCTGGAGGATGAAGGGGGCGTAGAGCTGCGCCATGGCCTCCCGGACCTCGGGATCGTCGCTGCCGATGATCACCCGGTCGGGGCGCATGAA
>DASTYH010000417.1:0-2087 GCA_035765075.1 Gemmatimonadales bacterium | reverse complement strand
GAGACGGCCGTCCTTGCGAACGGCGATGATGGTGGTGCCGTGGAATGTGGTCACTGGTCGCTGGTCGCTGGTCGCTGGTGGATGGTCGGAATCAGGCCCTCGGGTGCGCCTGATTATACACCTTTTTGAGCCGTTCCACGCTCGTGTGGGTGTAGATCTGCGTGGTGCTGAGCGAGGCGTGACCGAGCAGCTCCTGGACGGCGCGGAGGTCGGCGCCGGCGTCGAGCATGTGCGTCGCGAAGGTGTGCCGCAGCGAATGGACGCGCAGCTCGTTCCCGCCCACCGCGTCGAACATCCGGTGCATGGCGAGCTGGATGCTCCGCGCCGTGAGCCGCCGGCCGCGGCGGCCGAGGAAGAGCGCCCGCCGATCGGCGCCGGGGAGCCGTGTCACGGATTCGCGCACGTTGAGCCACCGGCGGATCGCGAGCACCGCGCGGGACCCGATTGGCACGATCCGCTCCTTCCGCCCCTTGCCGCGCACCCGCGCCTGGTCGGCGAGCAGGTCCACCGATTCGAGCGTGAGGCCCGCCAGCTCCGAGAGGCGCATGCCGGTCGAGTAGAAGAGCTCGAGGATCGCAAGATCGCGCACCGGCTGGAACTCATCGCCCCGCGCGCGCTCCTCCGCCCAGGCGAAGAGCCGCTCGGTCTGCTCCCGCTCCAGGTGGGTCGGCAGGCGCTTGTCGAGCCTGGGGCTCCGCGCCGCTTTCGCGACGCTGTTGGCGATGCCGTGGTGGTCCTGGAGATAGCGGAAGAGACTCCGGACGGCGCTCAGCGCGCGAGCTGCCGACCGTTTCGAGAGCCCGCGGCGCTGGAGGTCGCCGAGAAAACCGCGGAGGCCGAGCCGGTCGATCGTCGTCCATTGCCACGTCCCGTAGTGGCGGCCGCAGAACTCGACGAATGCCTCGAGATCGCGGCGGTACGCCGTGACCGTGTGCGGCGATTGCTGGCGCTCGTCGGCGAGATGGCGGAGGAACTCCCGGGCCTCGGAGGGAAGGACGGCAGGACGGTCAGACGGAAGGCTCACAGCTCCGCCATCCAGTCCCGGAGGTCGGCGAGCGCAATCTCCGCCATACGCTGCTTCCTGTCCGCCTTGTTCATCCGTGCCGGCGTTCCGTCCATCCGTCCTTCCGTCCTTCCGTCCTGCTCGACCAGCCCGAAATTCGCGTTCATCGGCTGGAAATGCTTCGGATCGGCCTCGCGCAGGTAGCGGTAGAGCGCCCCGAGCATCGTGGTGGGCGGGGGGACGACGGCCTCCCTGCCGGCGAGGCGCCGCGCCAGGTTGATCCCCGCGAGGAGTCCGGTGCCGAGCGACTCGGTGTAGCCCTCGACGCCGGTGAGCTGCCCGGCAAAGAAGAGGCGATCGTCATCGGGCGCCGTGAGCGCCGGTCCGAGCACAGCGGGGCTGTTGAGATAGGCGTTCCGGTGAATGCTTCCGTACCGGAGAAACTCCGCGTCGGCGAGACCCGGAATCATGGTGAGCACGCGCCTCTGCTCGGGAATCCGGAGCCGCGTCTGGAAGCCGACCAGGTTCCACATCCGGCCCGCCCGGTCCTCCCGCCGGAGCTGCACCACCGCGTACGGCTCCCGGCCGGTCCGAGGGTCCGGAAGCCCCACCGGCTTCATCGGCCCGAAGCGGGGCGTCTCCCGCCCCCGCCGCGCCATCTCCTCGATGGGGAGGCACCCCTCGAAGTAGGGGACGGCGTCGAAGTCGTGTCCCGCGTACTGGTCCGCCGCGCTCAGCGCGTCGATGAACGCCTCGTACTCGGCGCGCGTGAGCGGGCAGTTGAGGTAGTCGTCGCCCTGGCCCTTGCCGTACCGGGAGAGCGCGTAGATGCGCTCGCGGTCGAGCGATTCGGCGGAGACGATCGGCGCGATCGCATCGTAGAAGGCGAGGGCTCCGCTGCCGAGCCGCGCGGCGATCGCCTGGGCGAGGCGATCGGAGGTGAGGGGACCGGTGGCGACGACGCCCGGAGAGGGCAGCGTGGTCGCCTCGCCGGGCACCACCGTGATCCGGGGATGGGCGCGGACCCTGGCGTCCACGAGGCGGGAGAAGACCTCGCGATCCACGGTGAGTGCCGAGCCACCCG
>DASTYH010000416.1:0-2655 GCA_035765075.1 Gemmatimonadales bacterium | reverse complement strand
TGACGTGGCACTGCGCGCAGAAATCCCGTGCGTGGCAGGTGCTGCAGGAGAAGGGCACGTCGCCCGGCCCCGCCTCCGCCAGCGTCCCATGCTCGGTGATGAACGCGCTGTCCTCATGCGAGGGGGGCTCGGGGAACTCCGCCACGTCGGCGGCGAGGAGGCGCGTGGCTTCCGGCAGCGGAACGTGGCACTCCGCGCAGCGCGTGTCTTCCACCGCGAAGTGCCGGGACGGTAGCTCATGGCAGTCGAGGCACTGCTCCGCCTGGGCCAGGTGCACCTGCATCCACTCCCCGCCGGCGGGGATGTGGCAGGTGGCGCACTGCTCCGCCGAATCGGCGATGGCGGGTTTCTCCTCGCGCACCTCGCGGAAATGCTCCGGGTGCGAGAAGCGGAGATTGGTGCGCGGCAGCTCCGGCGGCGCCCAGTCGGTCCGCTCCTCGATCTCGCCGTCGTGGCAGGTGGCGCATTCGGCCGGATCGGGCCAGGGAGTCGCGTCGGTGCGCACGCCTGCGTGGCACCCCTCGCAGGAGGTGAAGAGCTTCCGGTGGAGCTCATGATCGAAGTCGTCGCGCCTGGCGAGGCCCGCGGCGGCGGCCCCGGCCACGGCGCCCAGCAGCGCGAGCGCGCCGACTCCGCGGGCGAGACGGCTCCGGAGCGGGATCACCGGCTGCTCTCCAGCCGCGGCCGGCGGCGGCCGGGGGGAAGGGGCTGCGTGCCCGCGTCGCGCCCCACCAGCGCGGTGAGCCGCACGAAGACGCGCGTCTGTGCCCAGTCGAAGGCGCCGGCGTCGGGCCGCTCCCGGTCCTCCCAGAAGCGCGAGACCCCCGCCGCCACCCGGAAGCGCTCGGTGGCGCGCCACTCGCCGTCGAGCGCCAGCATGTTCACCTTCGCCTCGTTGAACCGGAACTCGAGGGGCCGCTCGAGCCGGGCGCCGCGCACGGCGAGTGCCATCCGCTCATCCGCCGCGTACCGGAGCCCCCCCTCGATGCCGCGTGACGCGGCACCGGGCCCGAACTCCCCGTGGATGTCGAGATCGGCGCTCACGCCCCGGCCAAGCGTCACCGTGGCCCCGCCGCTCGCGCGCCAGCCGTCCTCCTCGGCGTCGAAGAGCGGCGTGGTGGCCTCCGCTGCCTCGAAGCCGTAGACCTCGCCGCGCCCGCGGAGCTCCAGGCGCGGGATCGGCCGCACCCGGGCGGTGCCGCTCAGGGCGTTGTACGGTACCGGGCTGAACGCGCCCCAGATGGTCCAGAGATCGAAGTGCGGCCGGTAGTGCCGAGCCGCCGCCGTGACGTCGAAGAGCGGCCGGGCGTAGCGAAGCTGGAGATCGGCGCTCCCCCAGAATCCCGCGGCGAGATCGTACTCCGCGCCGCCAGCGACGCTCCACCCCTCGCGCGGCCGCGCCTCGAGGGAGAATGCCACGCGCTCCGAGACGAAGTAGTCGGAGCGGGGATCCACCTCGCGCTGGTAGTCGAGCCGGACCGAGCCTCGGCTCGTCGTGGCGCCGGCGGCGGCGCCGACCACGATGGTCCGCTCCGCGGGGCGGTACTCGTCGAGGGGGTTGAGCGCGGCGCTCGTCACCGGGAGCGCCGTGGCGCGCGCGAGGCCCCACCCGCCGTAGATCTCCCCCTCGAGCCCGAGGCTCACCGCACGCGCCACCAGTCGCCCCCCGTCGAACCCGGTGAAGCCGAGGCGGCTGGTGAGCACCTGCCGGCCGGCGCGCGCGGTGAACGCCCGCCGCGCGTACTCCGCGTACCCCTCGAGGAGCTGCACCGTCGGTTCGGTCCCCGGCCACGCGTCGCTCTCGGCGAGGTCGGCCACCAGCCGCGCGTTGGCGCGCACGCTGAGTCCGGCGATACCGAAGCCCCATAGCGAGAGATCCGCCTGCTGCATGAACGGCGCGGCATCCACCACGGGCCCCGGACGGAAATAGCGGCAGCGGCCCGCGGGGTCGCAGCTGACGGCGAATCCGTCGGGGGTATAGAGTCCGCCATCCTCTCCGGTCACCGTTTCCGACTCCGCGATGCTGTCCGGTGAGACGCCGCGGAACGAGGCGGTCTGCATCCGCGAGTCGAGGCGGAGCCGGTAGCCCTGGGCGCCGGCGTCCTCCGCCGTCATCAGCGCGAGGACGGCGACAGCGAGCCCGATGCCCCGGCCGCGGCGGGTCATGTCGCGCGCTTTCCGAGCAGGTGGGAGCGGTACTCCTCGGGGCTCGCCTGCAGGTGGCAGACCGTGCATTCACGGTCGGGGTAGTGATCGATGCGCTTCTGGTGGCAGGTGAGGCAGAGCGTGCGCGTGGGCGTGAGCCGCGCGATGGTGGCCTCGACGTGGCAGTCGGTACACGCCTGATGGGTGAGCTGCGCCGGCTCGTGCGCGGGCTTCATTTCCGCCCCGTTGTGGCACGCGACGCACTCCGTCCCGGCGGCGTGGTGCTCGTCGTGGCAGGAGGCGCATTCGCGGACCGGCGCGGCGGGCGCGAGCGTCACGGGCACCGTGTGACACTCCGCGCACGTCCGCTCGGCATGTTCGGCATGCGAGAACGCGCCCACGCGGAGCCGCTCCGGCATCGTGTCCACCCTGACCCGCACCTGCGTCGTCTCGGGTGCGGCCAGCTCGTCCGTCTGGTGGCACGTCGCGCAGTCGCTCCGTGCCGGCGCC
>DASTYH010000415.1:0-4578 GCA_035765075.1 Gemmatimonadales bacterium | reverse complement strand
GTGAGGGGACGGCCCGTGAGGAGCGCCACCTCGATCGCCCGTGTGGCCCGCTGCCGCCCCCCGCCCCGGAAGCCGGGATCGAGTCGGCCGGCCCAGCGGACCAGGTCGTGCGCATCGAGCCCCGCGATCCATGACTCAAGGGCGGCGCGCCGGGGACGATCCATCTCGGGCTCGAGGAAGAGGCCGTCCGCGAGCGCCTTCACGTAGAGGCCCGTTCCCCCCACGACCACCGGCATCCGGCCGCTCGAGCGGATCGCCGCCACCTGGAGTGAGGCCTCCCGCGCAAACCGCCCCGCGCTGTAGCGGGTGCCCGGATCGATGATGTCCACGCCGCGGTGCGGCACGAGCGATCGCTCCCGCGGCGTCGGCTTGGCGGTGCCGATGTCGAGGCGGCGGTAGATCTGGCGCGAATCCGCCGAGACGACCTCGAGCGGCCAGTGCCGCGCGAGCGCCAGGGCCAGCGCCGTCTTGCCGATCGCGGTCGGCCCGACGATGACGGGGACGCTATCGTCGTCCAAACCTGCGCTCCAGCTCTTCGCGGGGAAGCCGCACGATCGTCGCCCGCCCGTGGACGTCATGCGGCGGCAGCAGCGTGGCCGCGAGCCGGGCGAGCAGCTCGCGCATCTCCCGCTCGCCGAGTCGTTCCCCACCCTTGACCGCCGCGCGACACGCGAACGTGGCGGCGAATCGCTCGAGCCGGTTGCTCCAGCCGCCGAAGCGCCCGCGCGCGAGGTCGGCCACCATTTCCTGGAAGCACGCCCCCGCATCGAAGCGGGGGTGCGGCGCGGGCACCGTGTGGATCACGACCGAGCGGCCGCCGAATCCCTCGACCTCGTATCCCACGGCGGCGAGCTGCGGCCGGTGGAGCTCGACCGCCTCGAGCTCCTCGTCGGTGAGCTCGAGCGTCATGGGGAGGAGGAGGCGCTGCGCCGGTGCGCTCCCTCCGGAGAGCCCCGCCATCGCCTGCTCGAAGAGCACGCGCTCGTGTGCCGAATGCTGGTCGACGAACACGAGCGAATCCCCGCTTTCATAGACGATGTAGGTGCCGAAGAGCTGGGTGAGCGGCACCCGCGAGCGCTCGGCGTCCGCATCCGCGCCGGCGTCCGGCGCCGCGTCGGCACCCGAGGCGAGGATCTCGCTCAGGTCGAGTATCGCTCCGGGGCCGGCATCCACCCCCGCGAGCTCGGGGAGCGGCCGCCACTCGCCCACCGGCGCGACGGCGAGGAGGCCGCCGATCGCATGGCGCGCGGCCTCCTCCACGGCGCGCTCCGCGCCGATCCGGTCACGGAAGCGGACCTCGAGCTTGGCGGGGTGGACGTTTACATCCACCTCCGACGGGGCCGTCTCGATGTTCAGGAAGACCGACGGGCGATCGCCCGGATGGATGGCGGCGCGGTACCCCGCCTCCACCGCGCGCACGAGGAAGGGATCGCGGAAGGGCCGGCCGTTCACGAAGAGCTGCGTGCGGCGGCCGGTGGGCCGCGCATCGCCGGGACGCTGGAGGAATCCCTCGACCCGGAACGCGCCGGTGGCGTAGGAAACGGGCACGAGGGTTCCGGCGAGCTCCCGCCCCCAGACGGCAGCGAGGCGCTCTCCCGGCGACTGCCCCGGCGGCGCCGCGAGGCGCGTCGTCCCGTCCGCCACGAGCTCGAAGCCGACACCCGGATGCGCGAGCGCGAGTGTGGCCAGCGCGTCATGCGCCGCCCGCGTCTCGCTCGCCGCGGAGCGGAGGAACTTCCGCCGCGCCGGCGTGTTGAAGAAGAGCCCGCGCACCGTCACCGTGGTGCCCTGCTGGCGCGCGCCCCCTTCCACGCGATCGAGGCGTCCGCCGGTCACGGCGATCGCCGTGGCCTCTCCCTCACCGTCGGCGGTAAGCAGCGTGAGCCGGGCCACCGACGCGATCGCCGGAAGCGCCTCCCCCCGGAAGCCGAACGTCGTGACCCCCACCAGATCGGCGGCGCTCCGGATCTTGCTCGTCGCATGCCGGTCGAGCGAGAGCACCGCGTCCTCCCGGCCCATGCCTGAGCCGTCGTCGCTGACCTCGACGAGGGTCTTCCCGCCGTTTTCGATCGCCACCCGGACATGCCGGGCCCCGGCGTCGATCGCGTTCTCGGCCAGCTCCTTCACGACGCTGGCCGGGCGCTCGACGACCTCGCCCGCGGCGATCTGGTCGGCCACGGCGTCGGGAAGAATGGAAATGCGGCGCGGCATCGGTGAAAGCTACTCGCGGATGGCGATGAGCGCGTCGTCCCTGAGCCAGCCGCGCCGCTCACCTGTGGCCTCCACCAGCGTCCACCCGCCCTCGCTCCGGAGAACCCGGCATGCGGTGCCCGGCTCGGTGGGGCCCACCTCATCGGCGCGTTCGTGCGGCGAGATCCGGAGCGGCTCCGCCCCCACGGCAATCGCGACCGGGGCGTCATAGTGGACTTCGACGGCGAGCGCACCTGCGCCGAGCAGGAGGCCAAGGCCCATGAGCGCGAGATGCCGCGTGCGGATCCGGCGAGCGTTCCGGAAGACGAGGAGCCACGCGCCGAGCCACGCGACGAGTCCGGCAAGTGCGAGCTCCGCGGGCGACACGGGGGCGATCCAGAGTCGCCGTGCGGATGTCGCATCCGGGGGTGGCACGAGACGCAGCGCCCGGCGCACGGAGCTGCTGCGCGGCGCGAGTCGTCCGGCGCGCTGCCAGGCGGCAGCGGCCCGCGCATCGGAGCCCGCCCGGTACTCGGCGGCCCCCAGCCCGTACCAGTGCGCGGCGACATCCGGCGCCTGTTCCGCCCGCCGCCCGAACGCCTCTGCCGCCGCGCGAAACGCGCCCTCGGCGTAGAGCCGCTCGGGGGACTGGCCGGGAAGCGCCGACGGAAGGAGCGCCAGCGCGATGGTCAGCGCGACCTTCCGGCCCCGCCGTTCGCGATGGCGCGACTGTCCGCCGAGTGCCCGGGTGAGCTCGTCCATTTCGCGGCTGATCTCGCCCTCGCTCCGGTTCCCGCCCGGCCGCGGTCCGTAGCGGGCGGCGAGGAACTCCTCGCGCACGCGCGCAATCCGCTGCGCGAGCGGTGTCTCCACCCCCGCGGCCCGGAGCGCGGCGACCAGCTCGGGCCCGCTCCGCGTCTCCGCATCCGGGATGAGGCCGCGGAGGGCGCTCAGGAGCCGACGATCCGACACATGCATGTCCGGGATGCGATCGCCCGCGCGTCGGAGATGGCGGCTGCGCGCGCGATCGCGGGCCCGGAGCGCGGCCCAGGCGAGCGCGGGGCCCGCGGCAAGGAGGATCCAGATCCATTCCGGCAGCGTGCCGAGCACCAGATCCGCGAGCGGCGGTCGCCGGCCCGCGAGGAGCGGCGGTGGAGTCGGGCGGGACGGCGTGCCTCCCGCGCCGGGGGCCACGACCAGCGTCACCGCGGGCGCCCGCGCCACGCGGTACGTCCCGGAATCGAGGTCGAACCAGGGATACTCGAGCGCGGGAAGCGTGAGCGGTCCGGCGGAGTCCGCCATGGCGAGGAATCGGAACTGCTTCTCCCCGCCCAGGCGGCCGTCGGTCGTGGCGATCCGATCGTCGATGCGATCCTGGTAGCTGCGGACCCCGCCGGGCCAGCCGAGCTCGGGCACCGGCCAGAGGGCGACGTTCCCCTCCCCCGCCACCGTCACGTCGACCGCTGCCGCCTCCCCCGCGCCCGCGGAGCGGGGCGCCGTTCGCGCGATCGAGATCCCGCGGCCGACCGCGCCCGCGAAGTTGGCGGGACGCCCCGCGGCCGGGAGCGCGCGGACGTCGAGGACGACGTCGTTGCTCTCCAGTGTGTAGCGCTCCTCCTGGCTGAAGAACTGCATCGCGACCGGGACGCTGTACTGCAGCGTCGCATGGTCGATGGCCAGGCGTCCCGCGACGAGCGGAAACACCACCTGATGCGACACGAAGAGATCGTACCAGGTCCCTCCCACCTGCCGGCTTGCCGCAATCCCCGGCGGGGTGGGCTGCGGATAGCTCCAGACGCCAGTCAGGTTGGGCGGCGAGAGCGTCGGCGGACGCCGGAGGCGGGCGCGGAGGTCGCGCGGGAACCACGCGGCCGTCACGACGTCCACCTGCTCGCCGACGTAAATGCGGTCGGAGGACACGATGAGGCTGAGGGCCGGTGCCCCGGGCCGCCGCGGCGGCGGCGCGCGGTCGAGAAGGGCGCGGAGGCGAGGGCTCATCGTCGTGGGCGCCCGGCCCCCCGAGACCACGACCGTGACCGACGCAGTGCGCACGAGCGACGCACCCTGCTGCGCGGTGATCGGGCCGAGGCGGAAGGTGCCGGCGCGGGCAGCGCGGAGGCGGACCTCGAGGGTGGTGGTGCGGGTGTCGGTGGCGCCGAAGGCCACCTCGGTGCGCTCGCTCCGCGCCGAGACCTCGAAGCCGTCGAGCGGGGGGAGGGAGATCCGGATCGGGGAGCCCGCCTCGCCGGTGGCGCGCACCGTGAGCAGCAGCTCCTCGCCGACGGCAAGTCGCGACTCATCCACCGTGGCGCTCACGGTGGGAAGCGATTGCTGCAGCGCGAGCAGGAGGAGGACGGCGCTCACCAGTCCTTCACTCCCGATGCCCGC
>DASTYH010000414.1:0-16669 GCA_035765075.1 Gemmatimonadales bacterium | reverse complement strand
AGCTCCGGCGCGCCGAGCTGGCCCTGGCGCTCGTCCGCCGCCCCCTCTGCCTCCTGGCGGACGAGCCGTTCCGGGGGCTCGCGCCGCTCGACGCCGAGCTGCTGTCGGCGGTGTTCCGCGCCGCCGCGGCACGAGGCACCGCCATTGCCGTCACCGGGCACGAGATACACACCGTTCTCGCGGTGGCGGATCACGTGGTCTGGTGCAGCGGCGGCACCACGCGCCCGTTCTCCTCGCCTGCAGCCGCGGAAGCCGACTGGTTCTTCCAGTCCGAGTTCCTCGGCGTGGCCGGCGCCGGACTCGCGTGACCTGGCTCGGCGTGGGTCCGGCAGGATGGGCGCACCTCGCGTTCTTCGGGCTCGTGATCCCATGGGCCGCCTGGCACTCGCGGGGCCGGATGGAGCGGCACGCGCTCCCGCCCCGCGGGCGCCACTTCGTCGCAGTCGTCATCCAGCTCCTCGTCTTCCTCGCCATCTCCGTCGTCGTGGCGCGCGCCGAGGCGATCGAGCTCGTGACGGCGCCGCGCGAAGGATGGCTGCCGTGGCTCCTGGCCGGTGCCCTCCTCGCCGGGGGCCTTCTCCTCATGGCGCCACGCTGGCGCCGGGATGTCGAGCGCCGGGAGCGGAAGCTCCACCTCTTCATGCCGCGGACGCCGGGAGAACGGGTGCTGTGGGTGGCGGTGGCCGCGGCCGCGGGCATCAGCGAGGAAGTGACGTACCGCGGCGTGATGTACGCCCTCCTCGCGAGCGTCACGGGGAACGGCTGGGCCGCAGCGATGGTCGCGAGCCTCGTCTTCGGCGTGAGCCACAGCCTGCAGGGATGGAAGAGCGCCGGGATCATTTCGCTGATCGCTCTCCTCCTGCACGGCCTCGTCGCGCTGAGCGGCACGCTGATCCTCGCCGTCGCCATTCATGCGGTGTACGACATCGTGGCGGGTCTCCGCTACGGGAGGCTGGGCGAGGAACTGGGCTATCCCATCGACGGGATCCCGCCCGACGACACGAAGCCTGATCGTGCCGGCGGGATTTCACCGGCGCCGTCCGGATCGGAGAGCTGACTTCATGATCGAGCTGCTGCGGCGTCTCTTCTCGCATCTCGCCTGGGCCGACGGCCGCGCGCTGGAGGCGCTCCGCGCCGCCCAGGGCGAGCACCCCCGGGCGCAGGAGCTCCTGGCGCATGTGGCAGGTTCCGAGGGGGTGTGGCTGGCGCGGATCGAGGGGAGGCCGCCGGAGGTCGCCGTCTGGCCGGCCCTGTCGCTCGACGAGTGCGAGCAGCTGGGCCGCCGTGTACGGGCGGGGTACGATGCGCTGCTCGCGCGGCTCGACGAGGCGGCGCTCGCGAGACCGGTGCACTACCGGAACAGCGCCGGACTGGAATTCGACACGCCGGTCGTCGATATCCTGCTGCACGTGGCGCTGCACGGCGCCTACCACCGCGGACAGGTCGCGCTCCTCCTGCGGAGCGCGGGAGCGGCGCCACTTCCCAGCGATTACATCGCCTGGGCGCGCGGCGTGCCCGCGGCCACCCGAAGCGATCGCTGATCATCGGCGCGGTCGTCGCGCTTCCGGAAATGGCGGTGCAGAGGGATGGCCGGCATATGCGATCGACCCGGAGGGGAATATCTTCGGAATGATGCAGGCGGAGACCGGCGCCGCATGAGCCTTGGCGCGGGACGCCGCATGGGATTCCCGGTACCCGGAGTGACAATGGATAGACTTCCCATGCGCTCGGGCGTCGGCCCGACGCATGCTTTCATCTTTGCAGTGAGCATCGTGCTGATGCTCTTCGGCTGGCGATGGGGTGAGCAGGTCGCCGAATATTCCGCCCAGCGCGGCTACTGGATCGGCCTCGCGTCGAGCGCGCTCCCGGCAGCGTCCGCCTGGTGGAGCTCGCTGGCGCTGCGCCACAGGCGCGGCGCCGGCCGCGCCACCGGGGCGGAAGAGGCCTTCGACGTGCTCCGCTGGCTTTCGCTCGCCTTCCTCGCCCTCATGGGCTTCCTGCTCGCCTGATTCCGGAGGCTCCTCATGACGCGAGTCCTGCTTCTCCTCCTTGCGGTGGCCGCCTGCACGGGATCCCCCGCGCCCGACTCATCAGCGGCCACCATGCCCGATTCCACCCCTCCCCCTGCCGGCGCCCCCGCCGAGCCCCGCGGCGACAGTGTGGTCACCATCACCGGAACGGTCCGGCACTTCGAGCTCGAAGGCGGCTTCTTCGCGATCCGGGGCGACGACAGCGTCACGTACGATCCCACCAACCTCGCGGAGGAGTTCCGCCGGGACGGCCTCCGCGTGCACGCCCGGCTCCGGCTCCGCCCGGACATGGGCGGGATCCACATGGCCGGCCCCATCGTGGACATCGTCGAGATTCGCCGCGATGAGTGAGAGCGGCGAGCTCGGTCGCCGCGATTTCCTGCTCGCCGGAGCGGTGGCGGGCCTTGGTGCGGCCGCGGTGCCCCTCGGAATGACGGAGGCGGCCGCGCAATCGCCGGCGCTCCCCGTGGCCCCGCCGATGGAGCGCGTCCGCATCGGGTTCGTCGGCGTCGGCGGGATGGGGACGGTGCACGTGGAAAACCTGCTCCGGATCGAAGGAGCGGAACTCCACGCCATCTGCGACATCGTCCCCGAGAAGGTGGCGAAGGCGCAGGAGAAGGTCGTAGCCGCGGGCCAGCCAATGCCGCGGGGGTTCTCCGCCGGCCCGCGCGACTTCGAGCGCATGTGCGGGGAGATGGACCTCGATCTCGTCTACACCGCCACCCCCTGGGAGTGGCACGTCCCGGTCTGCCTGGCGGCGATGCGATCGGGAAAGCACGCCGCCACCGAGGTGCCCGCCGCCTACACCGTGGAGGATTGCTGGGAGCTGGTCGAAACCGCCGAGCGGACCGGGCGGCACTGCGTGATGATGGAGAACTGCTGCTACGACCGGCTCGAGATGCTGATGTTCCATCTGGCCCGGCTCGGGATCCTCGGCGAGCTGCTCCATGCGGAATGCGGGTACCTCCACGACCTGCGCGAGATCAAGTTCTCGGCCGAAGGAGAGGGACTCTGGCGCCGGGCCCACGCGATGGCGCGGAACGGGAACCTCTATCCCACGCACGGGCTCGGGCCGATCGCACAGTGCATGGACATCAACCGCGGCAACCAGTTCGACTATCTCGTTTCCATGAGCACGCCCCCGCGGGGCCTCGAGCTGTACGCCCGCGAGCATTTTCCGCCGGGCGACCCGCGGCGGAAGGAGCGGTTCCGGCTGGGCGACGTCAACGTCTCCCTCATCCGGACGAAGCGGGGCGAGACGATCTACCTCGGCCACAACTGCGACAGTCCCCGGCCATACAGCCGCGGGATCGTCCTGCAGGGAACCCGGGGGATCGTCGAAGGGTGGCCGGGTCGCGTCTACGTTGAAGGCAGGAGCGCCAGGGAGCACCGCTGGGACGAGCTCGACCCCTGGTACGAGCGCTACGAGCATCCGCTCTGGAAGTCGGAGCGGGTCCGGACGGCGACCGGCGGCCACGGCGGGATGGACTTCCTCGAGGACTGGCGCCTCATCGAGTGCCTGCGGCGCGGCGAGCCCACGGACCAGAACGTGTACGACGCAGCGGCGTGGAGCGTGATCACGCCCCTCACCGAGCGCTCGGTGGCCTCGCGCAGCCGGCCCGTCGAGGTGCCCGACTTCACCCGCGGGCGCTGGAAGTCCACTCCACCCCTCGGCATCATCGGCGCCTGACGCGGACGCCTGATCGCCGCCTGACCCCCGCCACCGAGGCGTGGCCGCCGGCATCCGCCCCGATTTCTGACCGTGCGGCGGGGCGTGCTATCTTGGATTCGATTCCCGGAACAGGCGCGACCGCGCCCGACACTGTGCCATGGAGGACCGGTGAACTGGTTCGCACCTCGCCGCGCCGGACGACTCGGCGGCGCCTGCCTCTGCATCCTCACTGCGGCCGCCGCTGCGCCGGCCGGCGCACAGGGACCGGCGCCGCCGGAGGTGAAGATCACGGCCAACGCCGGGTTCGTGAACGCGTCCGGCAACACCGAGATCACCACTCTGAGCGGGGACCAGCGGATCGAGTTCCGGCCGGCGGGAACCGGCTGGACCTTTGCGCAGTTCCTCGGCGCGGTGTACGGGCGGACCAATGGAGAAACCTCCGCCAACCGGCTGAAGGGGGGCGCCAGGATCCAGCACGTCGTCGGCGAGCGGCTCTCCGCCTTCCTCTCCGCCGAATACGAGCGGAACCGGTTTGCGGGGATCAAGCGCCGTTTCGAGGAGGCGGTCGGCCTGACCGTGGCGGTCGTGCAGGAGACGAGAACGCAGTTCGAGCTCGAGATGGGGGCATCGCTGAGCCAGCAGCTCGACCTGAGCGACAGCAGCAACGTCTTCGTATCCGCGCGGACGGCCGCGGAGTTCAAGCAGCTCCTGACCGAAGCGGCGTACCTCCAGCAGATGGTGGAAATCCTCCCGAGCCTCGAGCTGGCCGAGGACGTCCGCGTGAACACCGAGACGGCGCTCGTGGCCCCCCTCTCCAAGCGGTTCGCCATCAAGCTCAGCTACGCCATCCGCTACGACAACCTCCCCGAGCCCGGATTCCGCCCCACGGACCGGGTCTTCACCTCCGGCCTGCAGATGACGCTGTGAACGGGCAGGCGCTCCTCGCCTCCGTCGTCTCGGTGGCCCTGCTCGGGGATGCGAGCCCGGGCGGGCAGGGGGTCGAGCGACTGGCCTGGATGGCCGGCTGCTGGGAGCTCCGATCGGGCGACCTCATCGTCGACGAGCAGTGGATGGAGCCGCGGGGGGGCACGATGCTGGGCATGAGCCGTACGGTAAGACGCGACAGAACCGTGGCTTACGAAACGGTGCTTCTGGTTGCCGACTCCGGCGGAATCACCTATCGCGCCATGCCGAGCGGCCAGCCGGCGGCGGCGTTCCCGGCGGTGGAGGTAAGTGATTCCCACGTCGTCTTCTCCAATCCGCTCCACGACTTCCCCCAGCGGATCATCTACCGCCGACGCGGCGACAGCCTTGCGGCCAGGATCGAGGGGCTCCGGAACGGCGTGCTCCGCGGCTCGAACTACCCCTTTGCCCGCCGCCGCTGCCCCGGCACCGGGGCGTAGCGGACCGAGCGGCGGGGGTTTACGAATTCCGGAATCGGAGGCATAGTGGTGGAGGCGGCGGATTCCGTGGCGGCCGCCCTACGCAGTCCACTTACCCTCCTGGAGGAGATATGGATCTGCTCTGGACGTTGATCATCGGCCTCGTCGTCGGCGCGCTCGCCAAATTCATAATGCCCGGCAAGGATCCGGGTGGCATCATCGTCACCATCCTGATCGGTATCGCCGGCGCCTTCGTGGCCCGGTTCCTCGGCCAGATGCTCGGCATCTATCAAGAGGGCGAGACCGCGGGCTTCATCGCAGCGGTCCTCGGTGCAATGCTCCTGCTCTTCCTGTACCGCGCCTTTACGAAACGGACACCGGCCTGACGCCGGCCGTACCCGCGCGAGGGCGACGGCTTGCCGTCGCCCTCCTGCGTTTGAAACCCTCCGGACGACCGCTGCGTTTCCCTTGCATGACCACCCCCTCCACCTACCAGCGGATCTATGCCGTCGTTCGCCGCATTCCCCGCGGCCGGGTGGCCACGTATGGTCAGGTTGCCGCGCTCGCCGGGCTTCCCGGGCGCGCCCGCCAGGTCGGGTACGCGCTTCACGCCCTTCCGGCGGGGACGAGCGTTCCCTGGCACCGGGTACTGAACGCGCGCGGTGCCGTGAGCCTCCGCGGGCCGGAGGGGGACGGGCTCAGCCAGATGCTCCGCCTCGAGGACGAGGGCGTCGAATTCGATCCGCGTGGCCAGGTGCGACTCGAGCGAGTCCGCTGGCGGCCGCGCACTACGTGAAGGGAGTTGCCATGCGCGAGCTCATTGCCCGACCGGGCCCCGACGAATATCTGCCGTACTACGGCACCTACGTGAACGCGGTGCCCGACGGGGACGTGCTCGAGGCGCTGTCGCTGCAGGGTCATGAGACGTTCGAGCTCCTCTCGACCATCCCCGAGCAGCAGGCGACCTACCGGTACGCGCCCGGGAAGTGGAGCATCAAGGACGTGGTGCAACACATCGCGGACGCGGAGCGCGTCTTCGCCTACCGGCTGCTCCGGTTTGCGCGCGGGGACGCCTCGCCCCTCGCCTCGTTCGACGAGAACGCCTACGCCGCCGCCGCCGAAGCGGACCGCCGCCACCTCGGCGAGCTCGCGGCCGAGCTGCGCGACGTCCGGCGGGCCACCGTCCGCCTCGTCTCCGGTCTCGACGAATCGACGATCGGGCGCCGCGGGATCGCGAGCAATGCCGAGGTGTCGGTCCGGGCCCTCGTCTGGATCATTGCCGGCCACGAGCTCCATCATCTCCGGGTGCTCCGCGAGCGGTATCTCCCCGCCCTCGACCTGACGGAAGTGGCATGACTCGCGAGGTGGCGACATTCGGCGCCGGCTGCTTCTGGGGCGTCGAGGTGACCTTCCGCAACGTCGACGGTGTCCTCGACGCCGAGGTCGGGTACACCGGCGGTGCGACCGAGCGCCCGACGTACGAGGAAGTGTGCCGCGATGATACCGGGCATGCGGAGGCCGTGCAGGTGGGGTTCGATCCCGCGCGCGTCTCGTACGAACAGCTCCTCGACGTGTTCTTTGCGAGCCACGATCCCACGACGCGAAACCGGCAGGGCCCCGACGTCGGGCGGCAGTATCGATCGGCGATCTTCTATCATTCGGAGGCGCAGCGGGACGCGGCGGAGCGCGCGAAGGCCCGGTGGGACGCGAGCGGTCGCTTCCCCCGGCCGATCGTCACCGAGATTTCCCCCGCCGCTCCCTTCTGGCGCGCAGAGGAATACCACCAGCGATACCTGGAGAAGCGCGGCCTCGCGAGCTGCCACGTCCGGTGACCGACCCTCGCTCCGCTTGCCGAGGCGAGGGCGGGGGGCGTACGTTCCGGGGCCGTTCCGCGTGCCACCGTTCTCGAAAGCCTCTCATGCCAGACCAACATCTTCGTGCCGCGGCGCTGCTCTTCGTCGCCGCCGCCTCCACGTCCTGCACCTCGTCGCGCGCGGAGCCGGAAGCCGACCGCACGCCGACGGCGGCCGCGGCCGCGCCGACGGCAGCGAGCGTCACCCCGACGACCAGCCCGCAGGCCGACGCGCCGGCTGCTGCGCCCGTGATCGCCGTCTACAAGAGCCCCACCTGCGGCTGCTGCGGGAACTGGGTGGAGCACGTCAAGGCGGCCGGGTTTGCCGTCGAAGTGCACGACGTCGACAATCTCAGCGACATCAAGGCGGACGCCGGCGTGCCGGCCACCACCCGGTCCTGCCACACCGCCATCGTCGGGGGCTATGCGCTCGAGGGACACGTCCCTGCCAGCACCATCCAGCGGCTCCTCCGGGAGAAGCCGGCGATCGCCGGACTCGCGGTTCCGGGGATGCCGGTCGGATCGCCGGGCATGGAAGTCCCCGGACAACCTGCGGCCAGGTACGACGTCGTCGCCTTCAAGGCGGATGGGGCGACGGAGGTGTACGAAAGCCATTAGCCGTCACCTCCGCTTCGTCTCCGCCCTCGCCGTCGCGTCCCCCCTCGCCGGCTGCAGCGCCGCCCCGGCGGGCGATGTGCCGCCCCAGGTGGCGCTCGAGCAGCAGACGAGCGGCACCTCCGTCCTCCTTCAGGCGGTGAGCGCGGTCAGCGATTCCATCGTGTGGGTGAGCGGCCACGGCGGCACCTGGGCCCGCACCCTCGACGGCGGCCGCACCTGGCAGACCGGCCGCGTTGCCGGCGAGGACTCCCTTCAGTTCCGCGATGTCCACGCCGTGAGCGCGGATTCCGCCTGGCTCCTGAGCGCGGGGACGGGAGCGCAATCCCGCATCTACCGGACGACCGACGGCGGCGCCAGCTGGCTGCGCGAGTTCGTGAATCCGGAGCCGCGCGGGTTCTTCGACTGCATGTCGTTCTGGGATGGGCGGCGCGGAGTCGTCTATGGCGACCAGGTCGGCGGCCGGCTGACCGTCCTCGTCACCTCGGACGGCGGCGATACCTGGTCCTTCGTTCCGCCGGGCGCGCTTCCCGCCGCGCTCGGCACCGAAGGTGGCTTTGCCGCCAGCGGGACCTGCCTCGTGACGCGCCCCGGCGGGCACGCCTGGATCGCCACCGGCAACGGAACCAGCTCACGGGTGTTGCACAGCGCGGACTACGGCGCGACGTGGAGCGTCGCGGAGGCCCCCGTTCCCGCGGGCGTGGCGGCAGGGCTCGCCACGATCACCTTTCGCGACGACCAGCATGGTGCCGCGCTCGGCGGCCCGATCGGCTCGCCCGATGCCCGGAGCGACAATGTCGTCGTCACCCGCGATGGCGGCCGGAGCTGGCGTCTCGCCGGCCGGACGCCGTTCAGCGGGGCGGTCTACGGCGCGGCGTACGTGCCCGGTGCCGGCGGCACGCTCGTGGCGGTCAGCCCGAAGGGTGCCGTGCTCTCGCGCGACGACGGCATGACGTGGAGCAACATCGATTCGCTGAGCTACTGGGGGATCGGCTTCTCACCGGGCGGGAGCGGATGGCTCGCGGGTCCCCGGGGTAGGATCGCCCGGGTCACCATTCATTAGCATCTGGCAAGCACGCCACGGGTCCGGCCGATTGTCCGGCCGGACCCGCGGCGCCTGAGTGCCTTACCGGTGGTCGACGTCTATCGTACTGCCGACCACGGCGCCAAGCACGCCGCCGGCCGCTGCGCCGATCACTGCACCCTTCACATTCCTGCCGATCGCGGCACCGGCAACGGCGCCGGCGGCAGCACCGATCATCGCATCACGCTTGACGTGCGTCACGCGCTGTGGCGCCCGCGCCGGAGCGGAACGCGCGGCCGGCGCGCTGCGGGACACCGCCGCGGTCCGGTAGACGACCGGCTGCGGAGCGGGCACGGGCTGCGGTCCGTACACCGGCGCCTGCCCATAGGCCGGCTGCGGATACACCGGTGGCGCGTAACCGGGCGGCACGTAGACCCACTGGCCACCCTGCTGCATCTGGCCCGGGACCTGGCCCATCTCAGCGGGCGAGACGACGCCGAGACCCTGGAGCCGCTGCGCCTGCAGCGCCATCTCGAGGTCGCGTGCCCGCGCTTCCTCGGCCCGGTCCGAGCCACTGCAGGCGCCGAGCACCGGAGCGAGGGCGAGCATCGCCACAAGGATCGTTCGGTTCATATGTCCTCCTCGGCCTCAGCCGGCCGTCTCGCAACCCGCGCCCCCATGGCGCATGGCCGGAATGCAACTGGGCAAGCGGGGTGCCACCCGACCGGGCGCGAATCCACCGCATCGGACGGCCCGAACCGTCCCATCCGCAGGACGCTCCTGCCCCCTGTCGCTTCCAGTTGGACGTTCGCGGGGTGGCGCGTGTGAGCTACATCACAGGAACGGGAGATGCGCCAATGACCGAACAATTCAGCGCCACCATCCGCGCTCCCATCGAGCGCGTCTGGCACCTGATCGACGATCCGGCACAGCTGAGTCGGTGGATGGAGGGCCTGGTCGAGTCGCGGGATCTCGACGGCGGCGCGCCCAGGCGCGTCGGATCGCGTTTCGTCCAGCGGATCCGGGAGGGGGGACGGGAAACGGAGTATCAGGGTGAGATCACCGACTACGAACCGCCCAGCCGGCTCGGGCTCACGATCGGCAACCGGATCTTCGCGATGCGGGTGCTCTACCGGCTCGAGCGGGTGGCGGAGGGGACGCGCCTCGACTATTCCGCCGGGCTCGAGCGGGGTGGGGCCTTCGTGCGGGTGATGAGCTCGCTCTTCGGATGGCTCACGCGGCGCATCCTCCGCCGGCAGATGGCCAGGCTCAAGGCGCTCGCGGAGGCGCCGATCACGCCATCCCCCGCCTGATCGCGTCCAGCACGCGGTCGGTGAAGAGGTCGATCTCGTCCACGGTGGTGTAGACGTTGGGCGTCACCCGGATGCCGCTGAACTCGGGATGGGTGATCGGCGTGGTGATGATCCGGTGCTGCTCGTGCAGCCAGCCGCCGAGCTTGTTGTGGTCCAGCCCGTCCACGGAAAAGAGGCAGATGCCGGCGCCGTCCGGCGTATCGAGCGGCGTCCGCACGCGCACGCGGCCGGCGCCATCGGCCAGGAGCCGGCGGGCCCAGCGGTCGCGGAGATAGCGCAGTCGGGTCACCTTGCGTTCCGCGCCGATGGCGCGGTGGAACGCCATCGCCGCGGCGACGGCGTTGTGATTGGCGGCGGGATGGGTGCCGATCTCCTCGTACTTGCGCACGTTCTCGTCCATCGAGGCGGGCGCGGCCATCAGCGGCCACATCGCCTTCTGTCGCGCTTTCCGCACATAGAGGAAGCCGGTGCCGATCGGCGCCAGCAGCCACTTGTGCAGGCTGGTGCCGTAGTAGTCGCAGTCGAGCTCGTCGCGGGTGAAGGGGAAATGCGCAAAGGCGTGCGCGCCGTCCACGAAGACCTCGATCCCCTTCGGGCGGGCGAGCCGGACCAGCTCCCGGATCGGCATGATCTGGCCCGTGAGGTTGGTGATGTGCGGGACCTCGATCACGCGCGTCCGCGGGGTGATGGCCGCCGCGAAGCGCTCGACGATGTGCGCGGCGGACGGCGGCGGCACCTCGAAGGAGACCGACCGCACCACGATCCCCTCGCGCCGGACCCGCTGGTCCCAGGACGTGAGCATCCGGCCGTAGTTCTGGTTGGAGACGATGACCTCGTCGCCCCGCCTGAGGTCGATCCCGAAGATCAGCGTCTCCATCGCCTCGGACGCATTGCGGGTGATCGCCATTTCCTCCGGGTCGCAGCCGAACTCGCGGGCAAGGTCGCGCCGGACGCTCTCGATGCGGGGCTCGAGGACCCGCCACATGTGCTCGACCGGCAGCTCGTTGGAGAAGCGGAGATCGCGGATCATCGCCTCGAGGACGTGCGTCGGTGCGGGACTGCACCCCCCGTTGTTCAGGTTGACGAGGGTGCGGTCGGCATCGAAGGCGCGCTGGATGGTGCTCCAGTACGCCTCGTCGTCGGCCAGCTCGTCCGGGCGACGCGTTCCCGCAAGGGCCAGCGCCTCACGCAGCTGCCGTCCGGCGGCGGGATGAAAGGCGGGAAGGGCCGCGGCCGCCCCCGCAAGCGAGGAGACGAATGAGCGGCGGGTCGTGAGCATGAGATCGGTCCGGTGAGGATGCCGGAATCTGGCGTCACGACGGGCTTTGCGCGAGTGGCGCCCGCGAGGGCCGGCCCCTAGAATTCCCTTCCATGCCCGTCATTGCCCGGACCACGATCCTGCTCGTTCTCTCGAACGTCTTCATGACGTTCGCGTGGTACGCCCACCTGCGGAACCTCAATCACCGCGCGTGGTGGATCGCCGCCCTTGCGAGCTGGGGAATCGCGCTCTTCGAGTACCTCCTCCAGGTCCCGGCCAACCGGATCGGTTACACCGTGCTCACCCTCCCGCAGCTCAAGGTGCTGCAGGAGGTGATCACGCTCGCCGTCTTCGTCCCCTTCGCCGTGCTGTACATGCGGCAACCGCTCCGCCTGGACTACCTCTGGGCGGGGCTCTGCCTGCTCGGGGCGGTCTACTTCATGTTCCGCTCCGCGCCGGCGGCACACTGACCACCCTTCATCGAGGCCCTGCATGCGATTCACGCTCCCCGCCCTGATCCTCCTCGCCGCCCCGTTCTCCCTCGCCGCGCAGGTGGGCGGCAGCGGAAAGGCGGCCGATCCCCGTGTGGCGGCCGCGCTCAAGGAGATCGGCGTGAGCTATGAAGTCGACGACGACCAGGACTACAAGCTCACCCTCAAGGTGGACGAGGACGGCGAACGGACGCAGATCGTCTACGTGATCTCCGCCACCGAGGAATACGGCAACCTCGAGATCCGCGAGATCTGGGCGCCGGCGTTCAAGACCAAGGGGAAGCTCGATGCGAACGTCGCGCGGGAGATGCTCCGCGCCAACGACAGGCTGAAGCTCGGCGCCTGGCGCCTCTACGGCGATGGCGACGATCAGATGGCGGTCTACGCGGTGCAGATCGATGCCGGCGCCGACGCCGAGGCGATGCGCAGCGCGCTCGAGATCGTGCTGCGCGTGGCCGATGCCGAGGAGCTCGAGCAGACCGGCAAGGACGACTATTGACCGCCTCGCCCCCCGTCGCCGACTCCTCGCCCGTGGTGCGGCTGCAGCGCGCCTGGGCGCGGCTCAGCCCGCTCCCCGGGGGGTCGCGCCTGTTCAGTCTCGTCTTCGGCCGCAGCGTCCCCTACTCGGGCTCGATCGGCGCCGTGGTGCGGGAGCTTCGGCCGGGTTACGCCGTCGTCGAGCTCGCGGACCGGCGACGGGTCCGGAACCATCTCCGCTCGGTGCACGCTGTCGCCCTGGTCAATCTGGGCGAGATGACGAGCGGGCTCGCGATGCTCGGCGCGCTGCCGCCCACCGTCCGCGGGATCGTGACGCACCTCGCCACGGATTTCCTCAAGAAGGCGCGCGGCACGCTCACCGCCGTGTCCCACTGCGATGTCCCGCCGGTGAGCGAGCCGCTGGATTACGAGGTCGTTGCCGAGATCCGCGACGCCTCGGGTGACATGGTGGCGCGCGTGCAGGTCCGCTGGCGCCTCGCGCCCGTCTGAGGGGTCCATGATCGAGACACCGCTCACCCGCCACGCGGGGATCGAGGTGCCGCTCATCTGCGGTGCCATGTACCCCTGCAGCAACCCCGAGCTCGTCGCCGCCGCGAGCGAGGCGGGCGCCCTGGGCGTGGTGCAGCCGATCTCGCTTACCTACGTCCACGGCCACGAGTTCCGCGCCGGCCTCCGCCTCATCCGGCAGCTCACGGCGAAGCCCATCGGCATGAACGCCCTCATCGAACAGTCCTCCCGCGCCTACCGGAAGCGGATGGAGGCCTGGGTGGAGGTGGCGCTCGAGGAGGGGGTCCGCTTCTTCGTCACCTCGCTCGGAAACCCGCGCTGGGTGGCGGAGCGGGTCCATGCCGTGGGCGGGGTGGTCTACCACGACGTGACCGAGCGGAAATGGGCGGAGAAGGGACGCGACGCGGGAGTCGACGGGCTCGTTGCCGTGAACCGCCGCGCGGGAGGCCACCCGGGAACGCGCACCGCCGAGGCGCTCTTCGAGGACGTGGCGCCCCTCGGGCTTCCCCTGGTGGCGGCCGGGGGGATCGGCGACGAGCGCGGCTTCGTGGAAGCGCTCCGGATCGGCTATGCGGGGGCGCAGCTGGGCACGCGATTCATTGCGACGTCCGAATGCCGCGCCGCCGCCGCGTACAAGGAAGCCATCGTGCGCGCCGGGGAGGACGACATCGTCCTGAGCGACCGGATCACGGGCGTACCGGTCGCGATCATCCGCACTCCCTATGTCGACCGCGTCGGCCTCCGCGCAGGGACCCTCGCGCGCTGGATGCTCCGCCATCGGCGGACCAAGCACCTCATGCGTACGATCTACGGACTCCGCTCGGTGTGGCAGCTCAAGCGCTCGTCGCTCGCCACGGCGGGAAGCCCCGACTACTGGCAGGCCGGCCGGAGCGTCGGCGCGATACACTCGATCGAGAGCGTGGGGAGCATCGTCCGGCGGTTCGCCGACGCCGCAGCCGAAGCGCTCGCCGCCCCGAAGCCCTGACCGGATCCGATGCGCCGTCTTCCTTCCACCCTCCTGCTCCTCGCAGCGCTCACCGCGCCGCCGGCGGCGGCACAGGGACTGCCGCCGGCGCTGCCGGATGAGGTGGGACTCGCCGCGCCGCGGCTCGCGCTCATCGACCAGCTCCTCGAAGAATCGGTTGCGCGGGGGGACGTCGCGGGGGCGGTGACGCTCGTGGCGCGGCACGGGCGGGTCGTGGCCATCGACAGCGCGGGATTTCAGGATCTGGCGCGCCGGGTCCCGATGGGAGCCGGCACGCTCTTCCGGATCGGCTCGATGAGCAAGGCGATCACGAGCGCCGCCGCCCTGATCCTCGTCGAAGAGGGGCGGCTGCGGCTCGCCGACCCCGTCGCGCGCTTCATTCCGGCGTTCGCCAATCCGAGGGTGGCGCTCGCCTCCGCGGATCCGGACGAGCGCGCCACGCCGACGCTGGTGCCCGTCCGGCGCCCGATCACCGTCCGCGACCTCCTCACGCACCAGTCCGGCATCACGTACGGCTTCATGGACGAGGGCCCGGTCGGCGACCGCTATCGGGCGGCGGGGGTGAGCGATGGCATCGCGCTCCGCGATGAGCCGATCGCCGCAAACGTCGAGCGGCTTGCCGCGCTCCCCCTCGCTGCGCATCCGGGCACCGAGTTCCGCTACGGGCTCTCCACCGACGTCCTGGGCCGCGTCATCGAGGTGGCCTCGGGAGAGAGCCTCGCGGAATTCCTCCGGCAGCGGATCTTCGAGCCGCTCGGCATGGCGGATACGCGCTTCTACGTGGACGATGCCCGACTCGCGCGCCTGGCCGTGCCGTATACCCGCGAGCGGGGAAGGCTCCGGCCGATCGGCGCCACGGAGCGTTTCGGGGAGCTCCTCCTCGCGGGAGTCGGCTACCGCGGCTCCGAGCGCTACTTCTCCGGCGGATCGGGCCTCGTCTCCACCGCGGGCGACTACGCCCGCTTTCTCCAGATGATCCTGAACGGCGGCGAGCTCGATGGCGTGCGGGTGCTGAGCCCCAAGTCGATCGAGCGGTTCACGGCGGACGCCTCCGGCAACCTCGCGACGTTGCCGCTCGGCCCCGGCACCGGATTCAGTCTCGGTTTTCAGGTGATCACCGACATGGGCCTCGCCACCGAGCCGGGCTCGAACGGGACCATTTCGTGGAGCGGGATCTACGGCACGTCGTTCTGGGCGGATCCCGAGGAGCAGCTCATCGGGATCGTGATGATCCAGCTCTTTCCGAGCCGCGCGGTCACGCTTGACGAACGGGTGCGGGCAATCATCTACGGCGCGGTGACCGATTGACGACCGCGACCGACGCCCGGGATGCGCTCGCCTGGCTCGAGCGGCGCGGCAGCAGGCGCACGCGCGAGGAGATGCTCACCCGCTACGGCATCACCGCCCCCAGGGCGTTCGGCGTCCCGATGTCCGCAATCCAGGAGCTCGGGAAGAAGCTGGGGCGGGATCACGCCCTGGCGGCGGCGCTCTGGGACTCGGGGTGGTACGAGGCCCGGCTCCTGGCCGCGTTCGTGGAGGAGCCGGCCCGGGTCACCGCCGCCCAGATGGACCGCTGGGCACGGGACTTCGACAACTGGGGCGTCTGCGACACGCTCTGCTTCAAGCTCTTCGACCAGACCCCGCACGCCTGGCGCAAGATCGAGCAGTGGAGCGGCCGGCGCGATGAATTCGTGAAGCGGGCCGCCTTTGCGCTTCTTGCCAGCGTGGCGCTGCACGATCGGCGCGCCCCCGACGCCCCCTTCCTCGCGTCGCTCGCGCTCATCGAGCGGGCGGCGGCGGACGAGCGGAACTTCGTGAAGAAGGGAGTGAGCTGGGCGCTCCGGGCCGTCGGGCGGCGCAACCGGGCGCTGAACGCGGCGTCGCTCGAGCTGGCGCGGCGCCTTGCGGCCTCGCCGGAGCCGGCGGCGCGCTGGGTGGGAAAGGATGCGGCAAAGGAGCTGGCGAGCCCGGCGGTACGGCGGAGGCTCGCGACGTGACCGCCCGCCGCGGGGCGCCGCTCGTGATCGGTGTCGTCGGCGGCTCCGGCTCGGGGAAGACCACCGTCGTCCGCGCCATCCAGGAGTCGGCGGGCGCCGAGGCGGCGCTGCTCGACCAGGACGCCTATTACCGTGACCTCGCCGACCTCACGCTCGAAGAGCGGCGACTGGTCAATTTCGATCACCCCGACTCGATCGACACCGAGCTCTTCGTGGAGCACGTGCGCCGGCTCGCGGCGCGGGAGCCGGTGGACAAGCCGGTCTATGACTTTGCCGCGCATACCCGGGCGCCGGGAACCGTGCGCATCATGCCGGCGGACGTCGTCCTGGTGGACGGGATCCTCCTCTTTGCCGATCGGCGCCTCCGCGAGCTCTTCGACATCCGCATCTTCGTGGACGTGGCGGACGACGTCCGCTTCATCCGCCGCCTCCGGCGCGACCTGACCGAGCGGGGCCGGACGGTGGACAACGTCATCGAGCAGTACCTGCGCACCGTCCGGCCGATGCACCTCGAGTTCGTGGAGCCCTCGAAGCGCTACGCCGA
Organism: Gemmatimonadales bacterium; assembly: GCA_035765075.1. Taxonomy (GTDB): domain Bacteria; phylum Gemmatimonadota; class Gemmatimonadetes; order Gemmatimonadales; family GWC2-71-9; genus CAMLLJ01. The sequence continues at coordinate 501 of DASTYH010000414.1, read as the reverse complement.
CATCATCATTCCCGAAGGGGGCCAGAACCGGGTGGGGATCGAAATGATCCTGGCGCACGTCCGCCTGGAGCTCGAGCGCCGGCGAAACGGCACCGGGAACGCGCCATGAGCGGGGAATCGCGCAAGCTGCAGAAGGCCGCGCGCAAGCTCGGGATCGGATGCATCCGGCGCCACATCTTCCTCTGCGCCGATCAGTCGAAGCCGAAGTGCTGCTCCCGCGACGAAGGCCTCGAATCGTGGGAGTATCTGAAGGCGAGGCTCAAGGAGCTCGATCTCACCGGCGCCGGGGGGATCTATCGCTCCAAGGCGAACTGCCTCCGCCTCTGCGAGCAGGGACCGATCGCCGTGGTCTATCCCGAGGGCGTCTGGTATCACTCCTGCTCGCCGGCCGTCCTCGAGCGGATCATCCGGGAGCACCTGATGGGCGGCGTGCCGGTGGACGACTATGTGATCACCCCTTCGCCGGAGGAGCCGTGATGCCGGAGACCGGACGTGAGATTC
>DASTYH010000413.1:0-2725 GCA_035765075.1 Gemmatimonadales bacterium | reverse complement strand
GTCCGACCTTCCGACGCCGGAGACCTACGACGGAATCCTCAGCCGCTGCCCGATCCGGATCTTCGAGCGTGTCGAGAGGCCGTTGGCGGTGCTCAGGGCTCGGAGGGACACGCCGTAGCGCCGGGCGACGCCGCTCAGGGTGTCACCGGAGCGCACGGTATACGTCGATCCCCGCGTGGCCACGCGCGCGCGCTCGGTGGGCGTCTCGCCGATCCGGAGCCGCTGGCCGGCACGGATCCGCGTCGAGCGGCCGAGGCCGTTCCAGCGCTGGATCTGGGACTGCGAGACGTCGTACCGGCGGGCGATGTGTGACAGCGTCTCTCCCCGCTTCACCCGGTGGTACGTCACCACCCGCTCCGCCGGCTGCGACACGCTCCGCGCCACGACCGTGGACATCGCACCGCCCACCGGAATGACGAGCCGCTGGCCCGGCTGGATATGGCGACCCCGGATCCGCGGGTTGGCCTCATAGAGGGCGGCGAGCGAAACGCCGTGGCGCTTCGCGATCCCCGAGGGCGTGTCACCCCGGCCTACGAGATGCTCGCGGAACGTGACCCGCTCCCGCTCCGGCAGCGCGGCGAGCGCGACGCGGGTGGACTCGCCGCGACCGACCGGCACCCGCACCACCGAGCGCGATTCCGGCGGCGTGACGAGCCTGAGATACTGGGGATTGAGGTCCCGGATCGCGCCGACGGTGGTATCGGCGAGCCGGGCGATGACGTCCAGCCCGGTCATGCCGTGGACCACGATCGAGTCGGCGGCAAAGGGCTCGTCGGGGTCGGCGACGGAAAAGCCGTAGCGCGCCGGCTCCTTGGCGATGAGCGCGGCCGCGATGAGCTTGGGCACGTAGTCCTTCGTCTCGCGTCGGATCAGCCGGGTGTCGTAGAGGCGGAAGAACGTGGCGTCGGAGTTGAGCGAGTCGGTCCCATACTCCTCGTCGGGCCCGAGCGCCGAGAGGCCCCGCCCCACCTTCCCCGCGCCCGCATTGTAGGCGGCAGCGGCGAGGTAGAGCGAGCTGAACCGGCGGCGAAGGTCCCGGAGATGGCGCGCCGCGGCGGCGGTGGCCTTGACCGGATCCCGCCGTTCGTCCACCCACCCGTCGATGCGGAGTCCGTACGCCCGGCCGGTTGCGGGCATGAACTGCCACATGCCCACCGCACGCGCGCGGCTCACCGCCCGATTGGAGAACCCGCTCTCAATCAGCGCCAGGTAGACGAGGTCGCCCGGCATGTCCTGCTCGGCGAGGCGCGCCCGGATCATTCCCTCATACCGCGGGAGGCGCTTGAGCCAGATCCCCATCCGCTCACGGCCGGGGCCCGTGAAGAAGTCGAGATAGTACTGGACCCGATCGTGCCCGTTGTACGTCTCGACATCGATGTCCCAGGTCGCCTCCGCGGTCCCGTCGACCCCTTCGGCACTGTCCGCGGGGTGCGCGCTCGCGAGCTCGTCGAGCGCTTCCTCGTCGGCAACCGAGTCGGCGGCGGTCTCGAGCTCAGCGGCGATCTCGGCGTCGATGGGCGAATCGGTGGTGGCGGCGGAATCGTCGGGAACGGCGGCGGCAGCGGAATGGTTGGAGGCAACGGCGTCGGCCGGTGAGGCGGCCACCGCGGGTTCCTCGTCCGGCGTGGGGCCCTGGATGCTGCGGCCGGCACAGCCGGCCAGCAGGGCCATCGCCAGGAGGGCGGCGGAGCGATTCATCGGTATCTCCTCTCGTGATCCAGCCGCAACGCAAAAAGCCGGCGGCCGCGACACCTCGAGTTGCCAGGAAGGTGCCGGAGATGTTGGTCGTGCGCAGGAGGACGGGCGGTGCCTGACGGGGGCGAGATCCATGCCACCCCCTGCCCGCGAGCCGGGGAACGCTGGCCTGGGGCTTCGGGCTGCGTTCGGGGTCGTAAGCACCGCGAATTGCCGCATTTCGCGATGTAAATGACGGATGCCTGAGCGGGCTCCGGCGTCGCGCCGGAAGCGCGTCAGCGCATGAAGAAACGGTTGCCGAGAATCCGGTTGGTGGCGTGCAGCACGGAGAGCGCGGCGCCGCGGGCGAAGTCCGTATCGGTGAGATAGGACCCGACGAGCCGCTGCGCCCGCTCGTCTCCCTGCACGCCGAGCGAGACGATCACCACGGTCGCATCGAACGCCCGAACGGCCTTCACGCCAAGGAGCTCGAACTGCAGCGTGTTGCGGACCGCCTCGGTGAGTGCGATCACCGTGGCCTGGGCCGCGCACCGGAGCTCGCCTGCCTGCGAGCAGAGTCCCTCCGACTCGCCCACGAAGCGCTCGGTGTCCTGCCACGTGAGCACCACGCGGGCACGGCAGCGCCCGTTGGCGAGGCGGTCGAGGGTGAATTCCGCGAAGCGGAGCCGTTCCTGGAGCGGAGGCAGGTCGGTCATGAGACTCTCTTTGAGTGGCGCCGGGACCGCCATGCAAAGCAAGCTTCAGGCCGTATCGAACCGCACCTCCAGCTGGGGGCCGTGGATGCGTGGCATCCGCACCACATCCACCTCCAGGCGGGGCTCCCCCCCTTCGTCGGCGCCGACCGCCACGAGCACGACCGCACCATCGGCCAGCTCGATCTTGAGCTGTCTGAGGTCCGAGCGCATCGCGGCATCGCGCACTTCGCGCCCCCGGAGCTGCGCGAGGGTGTCGGAGACCTGCCGGAGGAGCTGGATCGAGAAGTGCTGGGTCACGGGATCTTCCTAGCCCAGCCGCTCCGCAAGGAGCGCAC
>DASTYH010000412.1:0-8835 GCA_035765075.1 Gemmatimonadales bacterium | reverse complement strand
GCGGAGACGGCGCGCTGGCGCGCCTGGTTCGCCGCGCATCCGCCGGAAGCGCTGGCTGTTCGCCTCGGCGAGGGTGAGATGGGGACGGTGCGCGGCCTCGTGCGTCATATTCTGGCCGTCGAGCTGCGCTACGGGCAGCGGCTCGCGGGCGAGCCGGTGACCGACTGGGCCGATTTCCGGGAGGAATCGCTGGAGGAGATCTTCGCGCTGGGCGATCGGGCACGCGGCCTCGTGGACCGGTTCCTCGCCTCCGCCACCGACGCCTCGTTCCGCGAGCGCCTCACCTTCTCCACGCTCACCGCCGGCGTGCTCACGGCCACGAAGCTCAAGATTCTCGCCAACTTCGTGAACCATGGAGTCCGGCACTGGGCGCAGATCGCCACGGCCCTCCGCCAGCATGGCTACGGGGACCAGTGGCCGCACGACCTCCTCGCCAGCGACGTGCTCGAGTAGCCGGAATCGGCCAGGCATTTCACTTCGAAACCCGTTTCCCTCGCCTGCGCGCCCGCGCGGCGCCGGCGTGTAACTCCCTTCCGTTCCGCCGTCTCCCCCGGCAACCACTCTCGTCTCCGGTACCGGGATGCGCGACCAGCATCGCCCCAAGCAGGACCTCATCAACGAAGTGATCGGCCTCCGCAAGCAGGTGGCCGACCTCAAGCAGGCCGCGGTCGTCCGCTGGCGTGCCGAGGAGGCCCTCCGGCGCTCGGAAGAGCAGTACCGGGCGCTCGTCGAATACGTGCCGGGGGGAATCTGCCGGCTGTCGGCCGAGGGCGAGGTCCTGCAGGTGAACGGAACCTTCGCTGCGATGCTGGGCTACGACACGCGGGGGGAAGCCATCGAGCTCGGACGCACGATCGGGATCTTCGCCACCGAAGAGGAGCGCGAGCGGGTCCTCCATGCCTTTCGCATCGCGGATGGGCTCCGCGACCTCCCGGCGAAGCTGCGCCATCGGCGGGGCGGCACCCTCCGGGTCCTGGTGAGCGGGCGGGCGGTGCGCGAGCCGGTCAACGGCCGCGCCATTCAGGGGTTTGCGCTCCTGATCACTCCGGCAGGCGAATGAGCCGGGAAAAGTCGGGATCGTCCGCGTAGCGAAGCGCCCGCGCGTTGATGTGGTGGCGCTTCCGCGCCTCCTCGAACGGCAGCTCGGTGTCGATGAGCCCGAGGTCGTAGGCCAGGCGGTCCGAATACCCGGGAAGGAGGACCTTGTAGCTCAGCGGAATGCGGCGGGGAGCGATCTCGTTCACGTGCCGCACGATGTTGGTGGTGCAGGTGTTGGTCAGCGTATTGTAGAACTCGGGATGCTCGCGCAGGTGGTTGGCGCGCTCCAGCATGGAGACGAGGAGGCGCCGGCGCGCCGCCGAGTCGGCCCGGACGGGATAGAGAAAGACGTCGTCCCGACGATGATTGGAGCGGAGCCGGATGACATCCCGCTCGTCCGCCACGACGTACATCAGCTCGTACTGCTTCAGGAGTCCCTTCACCGGCGAGAAATGCTCGCCCGGCTCCCGCCTGAGCTCCACCGAGATCGCCAGGTAGCTCCCGTCCCGGAACCCGAAGCTCACGAGGGTATGCGCCGGCCCCTTCCGGTCGCCGAACGGCTCGACCATGTACCAGACCGACGTGATCGACGCGAGGTCGAACGAGCGGTCGTAGTATGCGAGCGTATACCGGTCGGGGGCCGAATACTCCGCGTTCCGGATACCGGCGACGTGCACCAGGTCCCCCTCGAAGCGCGCCTCGGGCATGCGCGCCATGTCCGGCGCCCAGGTGCGGTCGGTGCGCGGGCGGACCGAAATCCATGCCGCAACGAGCGGAGTCACGACGAGGAGCGCCAGCAGCGCTCGGCGGCGGGCACGGGTCACGGGATCCCTCCCCACTGTGTGAATCGGAACGCATGAAGCATCCCCGGTGAGCCCCGGAGAGGTCAAGCGATACCGCCAGGACCGTGCCGGGAAACCGGGAGTCCGCCATGTCCATCCTCAACCTGCGCACGCTGGGCCTCGTTCCGGCGCTGCTCCTCTTCGCCCCGACCGCGCGCCCCGCCACGCTCCCCGCCGCCGGAGCCCTCGCCGGAACCGTGCGCGATGCCGCGGGCGCGGGCATTCCCTCGGCACGGGTGCGGATCGTCGGCTCGACGATGCACGCCGTTGCCGATTCGGGGGGCCGATACCGGATCGAGCGCGTGCCCGAGGGGGCCCACGCGCTCGAAGTCTCCGCTCGCGGCTTCCGCACCTCGCCACCCACGCGGGTGCTCGTCCGTTCAGGGGGAACGACGGTGGCCGATTTCACTCTCGAGCGGGTGACGGACGAGCGCGACGCGGTCGCGGCGGCGCCGGAAGCGGCGGCGCTCGGGCAGCAGCGCGCCGACGCGGCCCGCAGCGACGAGGTCCGGTCCGCCGCCGCTCCGCGGGCGGAGCACGGAAGGCCGACGGGACACGCGCCGGGCGGGTACCGGCGCCAGCGCGAGCCGGGGAACACCGAGGAGTATGGCAGGATCTACGACAACCGGTATTTCGCCGCGCGAAACGCCCCGCTTTCGACCTTCTCGATCGACGTGGATCGCGCCTCCTACAGCAATGTCCGGCGGTTCATCATGCAGGGGCAGCTCCCGCCGGCGGACGCGGTGCGCACCGAAGAGCTCATCAACTACTTCCCCTACGAGTACCCCGAGCCGTCGGGCCAGCATCCCTTCGGCATCACCGCGGACCTCGGACCCGCACCGTGGAATCCGTCGCACCGCCTGGCGCGGATAGCGCTGCAGGGGCGCCGGGAAGCGGCCCGCGAGCTCCCGCCGAGCAACCTCGTCTTTCTGGTGGATGTCTCGGGCTCGATGGCGAGCGAGAACAAGCTTCCGCTCGTCAAGCAGTCGCTCCGCGCGCTCGTGCGCCGGCTCCGGCCGGAGGACCGCGTCGCCATCGTCGTGTATGCCGGGAGCGCAGGGCTCGTGCTCCCGTCCACCGCCGGAAGCGTAAAGCACGAGATCCTGGCAGCGCTCGGCCGGCTCGAGGCGGGGGGCTCCACCGCGGGCGGCGCCGGGATCCGGCTGGCGTACGAGGTGGCGCGCCGGCACTTCATTCCCGGCGGGAACAACCGCGTCATCCTCGCCACCGACGGTGATTTCAACGTGGGTGTGTCGAGCGAAGGGGAGCTGGTGCGGCTCATCGAGGAAAAGCGGACCGAAGGGACGTATCTCACGGTCCTCGGCTTCGGGACGGGGAACTACAAGGACCGGCGCATGGAGCAGCTCGCCGATCATGGCAACGGGAACTATGCGTACATCGACAACCTGATGGAGGCGGAGAAGGTCTTCGGCACCGAGCTCACCGCCACCCTCTTCACCATCGCGAAGGACGTGAAGATCCAGGTGGAGTTCAATCCGGCGCGGGTGCGCGGCTACCGGCTCATCGGGTACGAGAACCGGCTGCTCGCCGCCGAGGACTTCAACGACGACCGGAAGGACGCAGGCGAGCTCGGCGCCGGCCACACCGTCACCGCGCTCTACGAAATCGTTCCCGTCGATGCGGAGAGCGACGCACCGCTCGGCGACGTGGACGAGCTCCGTTACCAGCCGGCACCGGAGGCGGCGAGCGGCCGCCCCGACGAGTGGCTCACGGTGAAGGTGCGGTACAAGCTGCCGGAGTCGGAGCGGAGCCGCCTCCTCGTCCGCACGGTGCGGGATCGCGATGCGCGGACGCGCCTTGCCGGGGACTTCGCCTTTGCCGCGTCCCTCGCCGCCTTCGGCATGGTCCTCCGCGACTCGGAGCATCGCGGCTCGGCGACGTTCGACCAGGTCCTGCGCCTCGCCCGCGAGGGACGGGGCGTCGACACCTATGGCTACCGCGCCGAGTTCATCCGGCTCGTCGAGATGGCGCAGTCGATGGCCCTCGCGACGCGCGGCGAGTGAGCCGCTACTCGTGCCTGATCGCCTCGATCGGCGAGAGCCGGGCGGCGCGAAGGGCGGGGTAGGTGCCGAACGCGAGGCCGACCAGCACCGAGATCAGGGCGGCGAGCGCCACCGTACCCCAGGTGAATCCGGCATGGAGCTGGGCGCCGGCGGCGGAGCGGATCACGGCCGTCGCCGCAAAGGCGCCGCCCAGTCCGAGCACCACGCCGAGGATGCTTCCGAGGCCGCTGATCGCCACCGACTCGGAGAGGAACTGCAGGAGGATGTCCTGCTGACGGGCGCCGATCGCCTTGCGGATGCCGATCTCGCGCGTCCGCTCGGTGACGCCCGCCAGGAGGACGTTCATGATCCCGATCCCGCCCACGATGAGCGAAATCCCGGCAAAGGTCCCCATCACCATCTTGAAGATGAGGATTCCCTGGCGCGCCTGATCGATCCGGAGCTGCGGCCCGCCGACGCCCACTGTGGCCTCGTCCTTCCAGGCGGGACCCAGCCGCGATTCGGTCCAGCGCGTCACGGCCGCCTTCACGGCATCTATGTCGGCAACATCCTGCACCCGGACCAGCAGCTGCGGTGCGCGCGGGGCGGGTGATGGGGCCATGGCCGAGTCGGCCATGAGAAAGGGAATTACGGCCATATTGCCCCCCGCCGCGGTGGTCTTGGGCGAGAACACGCCGACCACCTCGAACGCGCGTCCCCCCAGCCGGATCGCATCCCCCACCCCCACCCGCGCCGTGCTCGCCAGTCCGGCGGAGACGACGGCGATCCGACGCGTCGAATCGGCTTCGCCGAAGAAGCTTCCCGCCGTGTAGCTGGCGCGGAGGCGCTCCGCCACCCCGGGCGTGGCCGCCATCACGACCGCCGCGCGCGGGGCGGTATCGCCCGTCGTTTCGAGCCGCGCCGAGCCGCTCACCGAGGCCGACACCAGGGCGCGCGGCCCGAGGGCGGCGGCGAGGGAACGGACATCGGCAAGGGAAAACACGGGATAGACGGCCCGCGGAACGCGGACACCGTCGATCGTCTCGCCGGTGTTGGGCGTGACCACGATGGTCTGCAGATCGGTAGTCTGCGCGATCTGGTCCCGCGCGAACTGCTCCGCCCCATCGCCGATCGCCAGGACCGACACGAGCGATGCCACGCCGAAGATGACCCCGAGGGTCGAGAGCACGCTCCGGAGCGGATTTCCCCGAAGACTCTCGATCCCGACGCGGCATGACGATACGATGACTGCCCTCTCCACGGTTCCTCCTTTTCGGCCGCGTCCTCTACGGCGGCGGAAAGTAGAATGTTTCAATTCGGGACGTCATGTATATTGCTTCCGGCCCGCATCGAGAGACGAGACATGGATTTCCCCCGTTCCCTCCGCGCGCTCCTCACGGAGCTCATCGACTACGCCGGCCTCTTCCCGCCGGCCAGGCTCGAGATGCCGGCCGCAGTGGCCAACTACGCGGCGTACCGGGCGGGCGATCTCCGCTGGATGCTCGGCCGGTTCATCGTGCCGTCTGCGGGGCTCGATGCCTTCGAGGGTGCGGTCGCGGCATACCTCCCGAAGTCCAGGGAGGCGGATCCCTGGCCGGTGAGCCTCCTTGGAAGCGACGACCCGGTGCATGATGCGGAGCTGATCTTCGGCTTCAACGAGCGCCACGCGAGGACGGCGGTGGGTCGGGCCGTGATCGACACGCTCGAGGTGAAGGCCACGGGCGTGCCGGAGCTCGAGCGGGCGGTCCGCTCGGCGCCGGCGGGCGTCGCCGTCTACGTCGAGATTCCCGTGCGGGACGACCCGGCCGACCTGATTGCGGCCGCCGCCGGCCTCGGCGCGCGGGTCAAGGTCCGAACGGGGGGGATTACCCCCGACGCCTTTCCGTCGCTCCGGGATCTCGCCCGCTTCATCCGGAGCGCAGCCGATCAGGGGGTTCCGTTCAAGGCGACCGCCGGGCTTCACCACCCGCTCCGCGGGACGTACGCTCTCACCTACGAGCCCGCGAGCGAGACGGCAACGATGTACGGCTACCTGAACGTCTTCCTCGCCGCGCTCTTTGCCCAGGCGGGGCTGCAGATCGGGGAGCTCGAGCGCATTCTCGCCGAGACCGACGTCCGAACGTTCCGGTTCGACGACCACGGCGTCACCTGTCACGCGTGGCACGCCGACCTCGATGACATCACGCGGCTCAGAGCGCGCGGCGCAGTGGCCTTCGGCTCCTGCTCGTTCACCGAGCCGGTCGACGATCTCGCCCACCTGATGGGGGCCGCATGATCCGCACGCCGAACGAGACCCACGATCCCGCACTCCGAAGCTGGGTCGCCTCCGCCAACGCGCCCAACCACGATTTCCCGATCCAGAATCTTCCCTTCGGGGTGTTCCGCCGGCGGGGGGCGCGCGAGCGGCCGCGGGTGGGTGTCGCGATCGGCGACCGGATCCTCGATGTGATGGCCTGCCGCCGGGCCGCCTTCCTGAGCGCGGCGGCGGACGTGTGTGATGCGCCCGACCTCAACCGGCTGATGGCAGCGGGCCCGAACGTCTGGGCCACGCTCCGGAGCGAGCTGAGCCAGATCCTCCGCGATGGAAGCTATCGCGCGCGGGAGATGCGCGAACGGGAGGGGGAGTTGTTCGTTGCGCCGGAGGATGCCGAGCTCCTTCTCCCCGCCACCGTGGGCGATTACACCGATTTCTATGCCTCGGTGGATCACGCCACCAACGTCGGCAGCATCTTCCGCCCCGGCAATCCGCTCCTTCCGAACTACAAGTACGTCCCGATCGGCTACCATGGCCGAGCCTCGTCGCTCGTGCCCAGCGGCGCGCCGGTGGCGTGGCCCAGCGGCCAGGTCGTGCCCCCGGGAGGGAAGGAGCCGGTGTTCGGACCCTCGCAGATGCTCGACTACGAGCTCGAGGTCGGATGTTTCGTCGGACCGGGGAACGCACTCGCCGAGCCGATCCCCCTCGCCGATGCGGAGGACAACCTCTTCGGCGTGGTACTGGTCAACGACTGGTCCGCGCGGGACATCCAGGCGTGGGAGTATCAGCCGCTGGGACCGTTCCTCGCCAAGAACTTCGCGACGACGGTGTCGCCCTGGGTCGTCACGCTCGATGCGCTGGCGCCGTTCCGCGTCCCCGCCTTCCCCCGCGGAGCGGACGACCCGGCGCCCCTCCCCTACCTGAGCGATGCGGAGAACGACGCCCGCGGCGGCATCGGGCTCACGCTCGAGGTCTGGCTGCATACCGCGGCGATGCGTGCGCGCGGCGACGTTCCCGCCCGGCTCTCGCGCGGAAGCTTCGCCCGCATGTACTGGACCCTCGGACAGATGCTCGCGCACCATACGAGCAGCGGATGCAACCTGCGGCCCGGAGACCTCATTGCCAGCGGGACCGTGAGCGGTCCGGACCGCGGGGAGCGCGGCTGCCTGCTCGAGCTGACCTGGCGGGGCGCCGAACCGATCGCGCTGCCGGATGGGGAGACCCGACGATTTCTCGAGGACGGGGACGATGTCATCTTCCGCGGTTACTGCGAGCGCGAGGGAGCGGTCCGGATCGGACTGGGGGAGTGCCGGGGCGTCGTGACCCGCTCACCCTCCCGCAGCGGGTGGAACGCCGCCCAGATCCGCTCGTAGGGTATGATCATGTGCGCGATGAAGCGGTCCATGGCGCGGGGAAAGGGAAAGCGGTTCCGGAATTCGGATGACGTGATCCCCAGCATGGTCCGGAGGTGCCGGCCGAAGCTCTGGGGGGAGGAGTACTCGAGGCGGTAGGCCACGTCGGCCACGCTCAGCCCGCCGCTCTCGAAGAGGTGCGCGGCGTGGAGGAGGCGGACCGCCGCGAGGTAGTTCTTGGGGCTCGGAAGCCCCGCTCGCGCAAATCGCGACATCAGCGTGCTCGGCCGGACCCGGAGCTGGACGGCGAGCCGGCGCACCGTCGGGGTATCGGGCGCGAGCCGGACCAGGCCCTCGACGAAGAGGCGGGCATCGGGAGGCGCGTCGGCCAGCGCCGCGAGGAGCGGTCCCTGGATCCGCGCCGCCGCGCGGGTGGCGGGCTGGGCAACGGCCTCGCGAAGCTGCGTCCATCCGGCCGGCAGTGAAACGTCCACTACCTTGCGGACACCTGACGCGCCGAAGCGAAGCAGCATCTCCGAGGCATGCGGGTCCTGATGGGACAGGAGGGCCACCGTGGGAATTCCCGGGAAGTCCCGTACGAGACTGCCGACGGCGTCGACCTGCTCCGCCCCGCATCGGTGCACCGATACGAGCACCGCGTCCACGGCTCGCTCCCGGACGACGCGCGCCGCCTCCGGTATGCTGTCCCGGTGGACCACGGCAAAGATCCCGCTTCCCGCCGCATCCACCCGCTGGCGCTCGCCCGGCGTCAGGACGGCTGCAACCGTCAGCGTGTCACGTCCGTATGTCACTGGCTGGTCCTGTAACAGGGCCGGCCACGATACCGTGCGGGCGTCAACAGCCGCTCAACGCGGGTCCGGTTCCCTTAGGCAACCATTCGCAGCTCCAGTGCATCCAATCAAGGGGACGTCTGCCTCGGCGAACCATCAGGAGCCCGCGTGACCGCTACCTCGCCTGAGCTCGCCCGCCGGCTGCAACTGGCCCTCGGTGCGCAATACCAGCTGGGCCCCGAGATCGGTCGGGGCGGGATGGGCGTCGTCTATCGGGCCACGGACGCCGCGCTCGATCGCGACGTTGCGGTCAAGGTCATCCATCCCGAGCTCGCCTCGCACGAGGCCCTGGCCCGCCGGTTCCTGGCCGAGGCGCGGACCATCGCCCGTCTGCGGCACCCCAACATCGTGTCGGTCCACGCCGCCGGCGCGGGCGAGAACCTCCTCTACTACGTCATGGACGATGTGCCCGGCGAGACGCTCCGCGAGCGGCTGGCGCGGGACGGGAAGCTTTCCCCTGCCGAAGCGGCGCGAATCACCGCCGATCTGGCGGCT
>DASTYH010000411.1:0-2988 GCA_035765075.1 Gemmatimonadales bacterium | reverse complement strand
GCTGCACCTCGAGCGCGGGGCGCCGTGGGCGGCCGCGCGGCTCTACTACCTCACCTGGGCGGGGCCTTCGAGCGTGAACGGGATGACGGCGCTGCCGGTCAGCTGCCGGATCGACATCACCGGCGAGATCGACCTCAAGCGCGCGGCCTTTGCCGCGCACCGGTCGCAGCAGCATCACCTCGAGCATTTCGAGGCGGAGCTGCGTGCCCACGAGGAATTCTTCCTCGCCTCGGGCACGCCGCAACCGACGCCCGTGACCGACGATCTCTTTGCCGGTCTCTAGTCGAGCGCCAGGATGGTGAGGAGGTCCGCCGGCCGCTCGAGCCAGTAGTCGGGCGCGGTGTGGTGGAGGTCGGCCCGGGCAAAGGGACCCCAGAGGACGGCCGCCGTCCGCACCCCCGCCGCGCGGCCCGACGCCATGTCGTGCACGCTGTCTCCCACATACACGGTGCTGGCGGGGTCCGCCCCCAGGAGCGACACCGCCTTCTCGACCGGCTCGGGATGGGGCTTGGGGTTCTCGACGTCGTCCGCTCCCACGATCACGTCCACCAGCTCCTCGATCCGGCAGACCCGGAGGCCCCGCTCGGCGCCGCTCCGGTTCTTGCTGGTGACGAGGCCCGTGGCGAGCCCCGCCGCCTTGACCGCGCGGACCATTTCGACGACGCCGGGATAGGGCGTCACGCAGGCATCGTGGTTCGCGAGGTTGTACTCCCGGTACGTCGCGATCATCTGCTCGATCCCCGGACTCTCGCTCCATTCGGCGAACTGCACCCGGAGCGGCGTCCCGATCCCCAGCAGCCATTCGGCATCGGTGCGGCCCGGGAGGCCGTGCACCCGCAGGGTGTGGTGGTAGCTGTCGAGGATGAGGCGGATCGAGTCGATGATGGTGCCGTCGAGATCGAAGAGCACCGTTCGGAGTGGCTGCATGCGGTCAAGGTAGCGGAGATCGGTGGCTCCGGAAAAGGATGAATCCGGCGATCCGGACCTCATGCCCTCGGACGTCGTCTCGCGGCGCCAGCGTGGCCAGCCGACGCACCAGCTCCCCGGTCGCGGCACCTTCGAGCTCCCGCAGCAGGAGCGTTTCGCCGGTGGTGTGCCCACGGCACAGCGCCTGGATTGCCCGATCCGCCAATGCGAGGGCGAGTTCATCCCGCCTCCCGGCCGCCGCCCGGCCGAATCGGGCGATCCTCCGCACCAGCCGCCGTGTGGTTGCGGTCCCAGCCCCCTGCCACCGCGCCTGATGCGCCGCGAGCAGCATCGAGCGCGCCGCCGGCTCGATCCAGGCTCCGATCGCGCCCACCTCCTCGCCGGTTGGTGGCGGGCCAATGCGGCCGCGCTGTGCCTCCTCCATGCGCGCCGCGGTGGCCTCGGCAGAGTCGTCTGGCGCGCCATGGTCCGGGATCCAGAACACGGTCGTACCGAGGAGGCGCTCCTCCGCACCGAGCTCCACGAGTGAGACGCCTGCCAGGACGCCCTCCGCCTGTCCGTGCCCCACCGCTGCGCGGCCCGCTCGACCGACCTTCTCGGACGCGACGCCCATGACTCGCCGCCACCGCTCGAGCGCCCGTCCCGCGAGAAGCGCGCGCTCGGGCAGCCGACGCTTCGACGCGAGAATGGTCACCTGATGGAGCTTCGATCCGAGTGCGGCGGGCGGGTCCATGCGGACGACCTCGATGTCGGGGTGCATGCCGCCGAGCCGTTGCGCGCGACCGACGCGCTGATCGAGACGCGCGGGCGTCCACGGCAGGTCGTAGTGAACCACCCGGCTGGCGCCCTGCAGATCGAGCCCTTCGGCGGTGACGTCTGTCGTCACCAGGACCTGCGGTCCCCGGGCGGCGATTCTTCCCGGAGGCCCGAATCCGGCGAGCACCAGATCGCGGGGCATGCGGATGTGCCCGATCCCGGCGGCAGCGCCGGTGCACCACGCAGGTGCCGGCTCGATCCACCGGCGGAGCCAGAGCGCGGTGTCGCGATAGCAGGTGAAGACGAGCGTTCGGCGCTGATCCCGAAGCAGCTCCGCGAGGCGCTGCGCGCGAGCGTCGGGGCGCTCCACGAGAAGATCGATCCGGCGGATGAGGCGATCGAGTCTTGGCAGGTCGCCGAGCGCCAGGTCGCTTCCTGCCGACGGATGATCCGCAAGCAGTGGCCAGAGCACGGTCTGCTCGGGCAGCTCGCCAACCCATCGCCGGAGCGCGGCGCGATCGGGCGATCCGCCCGAGGCCGCCGCATCGCGTGCGTGCAGGAGGAGGAGTCGGTAGCGGCGGAGCGCGGCGTCGAGCGCCGCCGGGCTCGACGCCGCGGCACGCCGGATGACGCCGCGCAGGAGGCCGGCAACGGCCGGGCGCGTGGACAGCTCGAGGTCATCGAGGTCGCCGAGCCCGTCTTCGTACCCGACGTCGGTTCGGAATACCCGTTTCCGCGCGTCGGGCCGTGCGGCGACGGTGGCGGAGACATGAACCAGGCAGGAGAGCGCCGGAGGGAGGCGGTTCGACGCGGGCAACGCCGAAAGCGAGGAGACCCCGAGCGGGGCGAGCCTGTCATCCGGCACGAAGAGCGCGAGCTGGTTGGTGAGATCGGAGAGCCGGTTGACGACCGGCGTCGCCGAGAGGAGCAGGACGGAGTGACCGGTAAGCGATCGCGCCACGAAGTGGTGGCGGCGCGTGCCGGTGTTCCGAAGGCGATGACTCTCGTCGATGATCACCAGTCCGTCGAGACGGGGGAGTCCTCCGCGGCTCGCCTGCTCGTGCGTGTGCAGGGTCACCGGCAGACCGACCCGGTCCGCGGTCTGCAGCCATTGGCGACGGAGAGAGGCAGGAACGAGACACGTGGCGCGACCTTCCAGCGCGGCGGCCGTGGCGAGCGCGATATAGGTCTTTCCCGTTCCCGGCGGATCGGCCAGTAGCGCTCCACCGTAGCGGCGCACGCCGGCCAGAACCCGCCGGAAGGTCCGCCGCTGATGGGGCAGGAGCCACTCCGGCGGCTCGTCCG
>DASTYH010000410.1:0-4685 GCA_035765075.1 Gemmatimonadales bacterium | reverse complement strand
GGACGACAGCGCCGCCGCCCGGAGCGCGGACGAGCTCGCGATCGAGGGCCGGATGCGCGACGTGGCGATGTACGCTCCCGACGCGGAGGAGCTCTGGGAGGAACTGCAGATCGCGGCGGCGCCGCCGCCGCGCTGAAAGGTCACGATGCCCCGACGAATCTTCGATGCGAACGGCGCCGAGTGGCAGGTCGCGGTCAGCGGCCGGGTCACGCAGTACCTGAAGGACGAATTCGGGCTCGTCTTCACGCGCGGCCGCGGCGACGCCCGCGAGCAGCGCGTCTCCCGATATTCGCCGCTCGGCCCCAAGAGCCGCGAGCTCTCCCTCGCCCAGCTGAGCGACGAGGATCTCCGACGCCTCCTCGTGCACAGCCAGCCGGCGTGGACGGCTCCGGAAATGGGGTATTCCCGCTGAGCGCTCCCCCGATTCCCGTCACGATCGACCTCCATCTCCACTCAACCGCCTCCGATGGTCACCTGGAGCCCGAGGTCGTCGTCGAGCGCGCCGCGGCTGCCGGGCTCGTCGCCATTGCGCTGACCGACCACGATACGCTGGCCGGGGTTCCCGCCGCCCAGGCCGCGGGCGCCCGGCTCGGCGTCCGCGTCATCGGCGGATGCGAGTTCTCCGTCGCCGCGCCCTGGGGCGAGATGCACGTGCTGGGGTACTTCCTTCCGCCACGGGATCCGGAGCTGGAGGGATTCCTGGAACGCTGCCGGGAGGATCGCATCCGCCGGGGACGCGCCATGGCCGAGCGGCTCCAGGGGCTCGGCGTTCCGGTGACCTTCGAGGACGTCCTGCGCGCGAGCGGGACGGGGGCGGTGGGTCGGCCCCACGTCGCGCGCGCCATCGTGCAGTCGGGCGCGGCGCGGGATCTCAACGATGCCTTTGACCGGTACCTCGGCCGCGGCCGTCCGGCGTTCGTCGAGAAGACGCTCCCCTCGTTCCGCGAGGTGGCGGAGCTGGTGCACCGGGCGGGGGGGCTCGTGTCCGCGGCACATCTCAAGGACCGGGGCACGCGCGGGGTGCTGGAGCGCTTCCGGATGCAGGGCCTCGACGCCGTCGAGACGCGGCATCCGAGCCACGGACCCGATCAGCGTGCCCGCCTGACCGACCTCGCACTCGGCCTCGGCCTCCTCCGCACCGGCGGCAGCGACTGGCACGGCGACTCGCTCGCCGACGGCGGCCATGGCAATATCGGCTCCGAGGGCGTGCCGGCGGAGTGGCTTGGCGCGCTCGAAGCGCGGCTCGCGGCCTAGGGAGATCGCATGAGCGTGGCGGCGCACGACTTCTCGGGAAAGGTGGCGCTCGTGACCGGCGTCGGACGGGCGGGGCAGATCGGCAATGCCGTCGCCCTGGCGCTGGGCGCTGCGGGGGCGCGGGTCGTGGCGTGCGACCGGAATGCGGTCGGCGTGGCCCAGCGGGTCCGGGAATTCCTCGATCAGGGTATCGAGGCGCGCCCGGCCGCGGGAGACCTCACCGAGCCGGACGTGGCCGCGCTCGCCGTGGAGACGGCCATGCGGCACTTCGGCCGGCTCGACGTCGTCGTCAACGTGGCCGGGGGACTCACCACCTTCGGTCCCGTCGAGGAGGGGACGGCGGGGGCCTTCGATCGCGAGATCGCGATCAACGTCAAGACCGCCTTCCTCGTCTCCACCGCCGCAATTCCGGCGCTGGAGCGGACCCGCGGCTGCATCGTCAACTTCGCGTCCATCGCGGTGCTGGAGCCCGCCCCGTCGCTTGCGATCTACACCGCCGCCAAGTCCGCCGTCGCCGGCCTCACGCGCGCCATGGCGGTCGAGCTCGCGCCCCGCGGCATCCGCGTCAATGCCATCGCTCCGGCGATGGCGCGGACCGCCGACAACGTCGCCGCCGCGGGAGCGGGCGCCCAGTACGTCGAGATGCGGAACATCACCGACGGCGTCCTCTTCCTCGCGAGCGACGCCGCCTCGGGGATCAGCGGTCACATCCAGCCCATCACCGGCCCCGGATCGTGACATGGAGCTGAGCGGCCGCATCGCGCTCGTCACCGGCGGAGGTCAGCGCCTCGGTCGGGCGTTCGCGGCGGCACTCGCCGGTCGCGGCATGTCGCTCGCAATCCACTATCACAGCTCCGCCGACGGCGCGGAGGCACTCCGGGACGAGATTCGCGCCGCCGGTGGCCGCGCGGAGTGCTTCGACGCCGACCTGACCGACGCCGCCGCGGCGCGCGCGTTGCCGGATCGCGTGGCGGGCGCGCTGGGCGGCCTCGATGTCCTCGTCAATTCGGCGGCGGTCATGCACCGGCTCGCGTTCGAGGAGACGACGATCGCGCAATACGATGCGATCATGCACCTCAATCTCCGCGCGCCCTTCTTCGTGGCCCAGGGCGCGGCCCCCCACCTCCGCCGCGCCGCCGGGAAGATCGTCAATATCGGCGACCTCGGCGGCCTCGAGCCCTGGCCGAGCTACGCGGCGCACTCCCTGAGCAAGGCCGGCCTCGTGATGCTGACGCGTGTCCTCGCGCGGGCGCTCGCGCCCGACGTCACGGTGAACGCGATCGCACCGGGCACGGTGCTCGTGCCCGACGGATTCGACCGGGCCCAGCGTGAGCGGCTCGTGCGTGATACGCCGCTCGGCAGGCTCGGGACGCCGGAGGACGCGGTCGCCGCTCTCCTGTATCTCCTCGAGGGGGGCGATTTCGTGACGGGGGACGTGCTGGTCGTCGATGGTGGACGCATTCTCCGCTAGCGAGCCCGCCCTCGACGCCGCCGGCCCGCTTCGCTTCCGCGACATCGTGATCGTCGGCGGGGGGTGCTACGGGACCTTCTACGCCACCCAGCTCCACCGCGCGCTCGATCGCGGGAAGGTGGAGTTCCGCCGCCTGATCCTGGTGGATCGCGATCCCGCCTGCCGTGCCGCACTCGAGCCCGCTCCGCATCCCGGCCGTGAGCTCGTCGTCCAGGAGTGGGGCGCCTTCTTCGACGCCTGGCTCGGTGGCGACGCCGGGAAGGGCGATGCCATCGTTCCCTCTCCGCTCATGCCCCATCTCATGTACGAGTGGGTCCTTCGCCGCGCCGTCGCGCGCTGGCCCGCCCGGCGCGTCGCGGCGGCGCCCCTGGAGGCGGAGGCGCGGACGCCCTACGACATGCCGGCCCCCGACGGGATCCGGTACCTCTCGTACGCCGACTGGCTCTGCCCGACGCATTGCATCGAGCCCGCGCTCTGTCCCGTGACGCGCGCGCCGCGGACCTGGGAGATGGCGGAGGCGCTTGCGGCGCTCACGCACCGGATGGCGCGGAACCGCCCGATGGCGGATCCGGTCGTCTTCCGCTGCCGGCACCGGGCCTTCGGAGTGGGAATGTTCGACGCGGACGAGGTCCTCGCGGGCGATGCCGCGGTGGCGGCGGCCGGGGCTCCGGGGACCCCGGTCGGGCTCCTCGTCGGGACGATTTCCTCGTGCCACGGCGCCGTGGGCCTGCTCGAGCTCGGGCCGGGAACCCGCGGGCGTATATTCAATGAGGAACGGAGCCCGGCGGAGGCGCCGGGCCGCTGATCGCACTGAAACGGGGAATGGAATGGGCGAAACACGTGAGGTGGACGTCGTCATCGTGGGAGCCGGACCGGCCGGCCTGGCCGCCGCGCTCTACACGGGGCGGGCCATGCTGAGCACCGTGGTCCTGGAGAAGGGGATCCCGGGAGGCGAGCTGCTCAACACGGAGTTCCTCGAGGATGTGCCGGGGTTCGAAAAGATCCTGGGTCGCGAGCTGGCGAAGAAGTACCACGATCATGCCGCGGAGTTCGGGGCGGAGTTCCTGCTGGGCCGGTCGGTGGAGAAGGTCCGCAAGCGGGAGGATGGTCTCTTCGAAACGACGACCGAGTCGGGGGAGACCTTCATCTCGCCAGCGGCCATCGTCACCGCCGGCGGCACCCCGCTCAAGCTCGGCATTCCCGGCGAGCTCGACTATGCGGGGCGGGGCGTGTCGTATTGCGCGGTCTGTGACGGGGCCTTCTTCCGGAACCACCACGTCATCGTGGTGGGTGGCGGCGACGCGGCGTGCGAGGAGGCGGACTATCTCACGCGCTTCGCGGCGACGGTGACCATCGTGCATCGGCGCAATGAATTCCGGGCCTCCCGGATCATCCAGGATCGCGTCTTCGCCAACCCGAAGATCAGCGTCCAGTGGAATACGGTGGCCGACGAGGTGATCGGCGATCCGAAGGCCGGGATGACGGCACTCCGGGTGCACGACGTCGCGACGGGCGCGTCCCGCGAGATCGCCGCGACGGGCCTCTTCGTGTTCATCGGCTTCAAGCCCAACACGGGCGTGATCGGGGGGCACTACCGGCACGATGCCGGGGGGTACGTCATCACCGACCTCGCGATGCAGACGTCGAGTCCGGGACTCTTCGTGGCGGGGGACATGCGCGCGCAGCTCACCCGGCAGGTCACGACCGCGCAGGGCGACGCGACCACGGCGGCGATCGCGGCCGATCGCTATATCAAGGCGCTCAGGACCGGACACCCGAATCCCGCGGCGGCGGTCCTGGGCGACATCGGCGTCCCGAGGGAGCGCGCGCCCGAGGGCGAGGCGGCCGTGGGCGGGGCCGAGCCGTACGGGGCAGCGCTCGACGTGACCGCCCGGGTCGGTGACAGGGTCAAGGCGACACCGTAAATGGGACTCGAGGTCGTTACCCTTCCCAACGGGCA
>DASTYH010000409.1:0-2343 GCA_035765075.1 Gemmatimonadales bacterium | reverse complement strand
GATGCGCTCCGGCGGATCGGCGGCCTGGCGGTGGAGGATCCCGAGCTCGTCCCCGCGCCGTCGGACTGGGAGTATCGCACCAGGCTCACCCTGCACTCCGACGGGACGCGCATCGGTCTCCATCCGCTCGATCTCCCCGCCGCGGTGTTCGACCTCGAAGTCTGTCCCATCACGTCGCCGGCGCTCGTGGGGCTCTGGCAGGCCGTACGGGCCAATCGCCACCTCCTCCCCTCGCGCCTCCTGCACGTGGTCCTCCGGCTCGATCGAAGCGGCGGGAGGCACCTGGTCGTCGAGACGAAAGGGGCCGCCTCGTGGCCCCGCGCCGCGGAGCTCCACCGTCGCATCGCCGACGCGGGGCATCCTGCGACGCTCTGGCTTCGTCCCGAGGGCGGGTCGGCGCGGGTGGTGAGCGGGAACGGGGATGCCTTTCCGGCAACGGTCTTCGAGCAGGTGCATCCGGTCATGGGCGACCGGACGCGTGCCCATGCCGTGGACGTGCTCGGCGACGTGAGCGGCGCCACGGTGTGGGATCTCTACGCGGGGATCGGGGAAACCACGAATGCGCTTCTTCGGAAGGGCGCCTCGGTCGAGAGCGTCGAGGCGGACCGGCGCGCCGTCCAGCATGCCGAAGCGTCGGGCTCGGCGCCGGCGGACCGCGCCCGGCGCCACGCCGCACGCGTCGAGGACGCGGTGGGCGGTCTCCTGCCGGCCTCGGCCGTGGTAACGAATCCGCCCCGCACCGGGATGCACGAGCGGGTCACGGTGGCGCTCGACCGGAGCGGCGCTCGGCGCATTGCCTACATCTCGTGCGATCCCGCGACGCTGGCGCGGGACATCCGCCGACTTCCGGCGTATCGCCTCGCCGGGCTCCGGGCGTTCGATCTCTTCCCGCAGACGGCGCACGTGGAATCGGTGGCCGTGCTGGAGTTGCGATGAAGTACTTCGTTTCCGTCGGGGGCCGGGAGGTCGAGGTCGAGGTCAACGGCGACCAGGTCATCGTGGCGGGCCGGACACTCACCGCCCAGCTCGAGCATCTTCCGGGAGTTCCCCTGGCCGTCGTCACCCTCGACGGCCGCCCCCGGACGCTCCCCATCGAGCGGGGCGCGCGCGGGCGCTGGGTCATCACGGTCGATGGCGAGCGGCACGAGCTCGATGTCGTGGATGAGCGGACCCGCCACATCCGGAGCCTGGCGGGGCCGGGGGCCGCGGCAGCCCTGGGCGGGCTCCTCCGCGCCCCCATGCCGGGGCTCGTGGTGCGGGTGCAGGTGGAGCCGGGACAACGTGTTGCGGCCGGGGCGCCCCTCGTGGTGCTGGAAGCCATGAAGATGGAGAATCAGCTCAAGGCGGCGGCGCCGGGAGTCGTGAAGGCCGTGCTGGTTTCGGCCGGCGAGGCGGTGGAGAAGGGGAAGGCGCTGGTGGAACTCGCCCCGGAGGAGTCGGGAGCGGGGGGCTCCACTTGACCTTACCGCTTGCCAGCGGCTATCTTAAGAGTCTGTCTCTGATACGCGATTCTGCAACCCGATTCTGCGTAGCCGAGCGCGTTCGCGTCACCGATTTCCGGCCTCCGCTCGTGGACCGGGGGTCGATCTCTGGTTCACGGAGCACCGGATTCATGAAGACGTTTTCCGCCAAGCCGAGCGATATCACGCACGACTGGCACGTGGTTGACGCCGCAGGCGTTCCTCTCGGCCGGCTCGCCAGTCACGTGGCGCAGCTGATCCGCGGCAAGCACAAGCCCACCTACACGCCGCACATGGACGGGGGCGATTTCGTCGTCGTCGTGAATGCGTCGCGGGTGAAGCTCACCGGCCGCAAGCTCGACCAGAAGACGTACTTCAAGCACACCGGCTACATGGGGCACGAGAGCCATACGGCGGCGCGCGACCTCCTGGCCAAGCATCCGGACCGGGTCATCGAGAAGGCGGTCTTCGGGATGCTGCCGAAGACCTCGCTCAGCCGACAGAAGCTCCGCGGCAAGCTCAAGGTGTACGCCGGCGCGGAGCACCCGCACACCGCGCAGCAGCCGAAGCCCTACACGGTCACTTCCGAGAAGGTGAAAGCATGACGGGCACTCCCGAGTTCCGGTGGCAGGCGGTGGGCCGCCGCAAGACGAGCGTCGCGCGCGTCTACCTCACGCCGGGCACCGGCAAGTGGGACGTCAACGGCCGCACCCTGGGCGATTACTTCCCGCGCCCGTCGCTGGTTCAGCACATCCAGCAGTCCTTCACCGCCACCGACACGCTCGGCGCGTTCGACGTGCGCGCACACGTGGACGGCGGCGGGCAGGCCGGGCAGGCCGGGGCGCTCCGGCTCGCCATCGCGAGGGCGCTGGTCGAGGCCGAC
>DASTYH010000408.1:0-2259 GCA_035765075.1 Gemmatimonadales bacterium | reverse complement strand
CGATCATCCGGCCTGTCACCGCTGCACCGCCCGCCCACTGGCGCCGCCCGCGCGATTCCGAGCTCGACCTCTTCGGCCTCACCCATCCCGGGAAGGTCCGCAAGGAAAACCAGGATCACTTCATGCTCTGCACGGTGCACCCGCAGGTGGTGGTGCACGGGACGAGCCTGCCGGACGTGGACAAGCTCCCGCTCCGGGGCGAGCGCCTCGCCACCTACATGCTGGTGGCCGACGGGGTGGGAGGCGGTTCGGGCGGCGCGGAGGCGAGCCGCGTGGCGCTGGCCACGATCACGCAGTACGTGGCCTCGTCGCTCCGCTCCTATCACGCGGCGGGATCGGCCACCGACCAGGAATTCTATGATGCGCTGACCGCGGCTGCGATGGAGGCACACGAGGCGGTGCGGACGGAGGCCGCCCAGCAACCGGAGGGAAAGATGGCGACGACGCTCACGCTCGCCGTGGCCGTCTTTCCGTGGATGTACGTGACGCAGGTGGGGGACAGTCGCTGCTATCGCTACTGGGAAGGGGAACTGACCCAGATGACCCGGGACCAGACGATCGCGCAGGGGCTGGTGGACCAGGGCATTCTCCCCGCAGACCGGATGAGTCACTCGCCCTTCAGCCACGTCCTCGCGAGCGCGATCGGCGCCAGCGAGGCAACGCCCGTGGTCACGCGGATCGAGATCCCCCGGGGATGCGTGATCGTCCTCTGCACCGACGGCCTCACCAAGCACGTGGACAACGCCGAGATCACGCGCGAGATCGAGCGGATGACGTCGTCGGAGCAGCTCTGCGGTACGCTCCTCGACCTGGCGCTCGAACGCGGCGGCAGCGACAACGTGACCATCATCTCCGCGCGGGCGCCGCTCGCCGCCGGCGTGGCGGGGGACAGCCGAGCCGCCGAGCGCACCGAGGAGACGAAGGGGGGCGCCGCCGCCTGAGCGCGCCCCCCCCCAGCGGCTACGTCCCGGCGGCCCGGTTCCGCTCCTCGAACCAGGCGATGATCTCGGGATAGAGATCCGCGAGCGTCCGCTCCCCCCGGGCAAGGTACCGCGGCACCAGGAACCGGCTGAGCTCCGCAAAGCGCGGGAACCGCCGCCCATCCACCATCATCCGCTCCACCCGCGCGATCATCGTGTCCCGTTCCGCCGCCGGTGCATACTCGGCGAGCCGCAGGTTCACGAGCGCCCAGTTCATGTACTCGTTGAACACGCCGTTGCCGGGGTAGTACTGCGGCCCCATCGACGAATCCACCCAGTAGTGCCGGTTGCTGATCGCCTCCGAAATCCGCTCGGCGTACTTGTCCCCCTCGGGATTGATATAGCCGTGGTTGATCTCGGTGAAGACGATATTGCCCCGGAAGAGCTTCGCGGCACTGTCCGACAGCGTGAGCCCGCTCCGTCCCCTGAGGTCCGCAGGGTAGGGGAAGTTCACGTGCGGCATCAGCTCGCTGAAACCGTTGCTCTCGAACCAGGTGCTGGACTGGTTGTAGGCCACGAGCGGCGAAAAGACGATCCGGTAGCTGTCGTAGGCCCCGGCGCCGGGGAAGTTCCGCTCGAGCCAGCGGCGCATCTCGGCGACGTTCGCGGTGTCGCGATAGAACGCGATCTGCTCCTCGTACAGCGGGCGATGCGCGGCGTAGAAGCGGCGGAAACCCGAGGCGCGCGCGAACGAATCGAGCGCCGCGACGTAGGGGTCCAGCAGGTTCTGCGGTTCCCCGCCGAAGCCCGTGCGGTCGTAGACGCGCCCCTTCACCAGCCGGCCGCCGGCATCGAACTCGAGCGCGCGGCCGTTCATCTTGAGCGAGTGATACCGGTTCACGTTGCCGCGGAGCGCCGAATAGAGCTTCGCCACGGCGCGATGGGTGGCGTACCGGTCGAACCAGCGCCGCACCTCCGCGTAATACGGGGACTCCTTGTAGACGAGCCCCCGCTCCGCGATCGCCGTGGGGGTGAGCGCGATCGCCACGTTCACCAGCTCGTACGCCTCCGGAATCTCCACGTGCATGGTGCCGCGGTTGGCCGCCTGGTAGGCCGAATCGAACGTCGCGGCGGGCACGAACCGCCGCCCGACGATGCGGGTATGGTGCGCGATCCCGTCCTTCCGGACGATGAAGTCGTAGGACTTCCCCTCCTCCACCATGAAGCCGATCGAGTCCACGTCCGTGATGAAGGTGATGCGCGTTGCCGTCCCGCCGGGGAGCGGCGCTTCATAGACGTCGGGATTCACCTCCGGCGCGAGCCGCCAGGCGTTCCGGCG
>DASTYH010000407.1:0-12883 GCA_035765075.1 Gemmatimonadales bacterium | reverse complement strand
GGTTTGCTCTGAGCAGCGCGGGAACGGTGGCCGTTCCCAATGAACCTGCAATGAGGTACCGCGGAAACTGGCAAATTTCCTGCCAGTCGGGGAGAGCGCGCTAACCCGTTGTAACCGTTGTTAATGCAAGGTGTTGCACGGTTCGAAATGCCGCAGCCGTCGGTTAATTGCCATGCCGGGGATCAGGCTGCGGCGATGAGCGGGGCAGTGGGGGTGCTGAGGCGGCCCCGGGTGAGTGCCGCGATCCAGAGATCGAGCACCAGGAGGCGCCAGATGAGATGGGAATGGTCCCGCCGCGAGACCGCGTGCTCCTCGATCACGCGCCGGACTGCCGACGGGTCGACGAACTCGTAGATCGGCGATTCGGGGCGAAGGAGCTCGCTGGTGCGATGGCGCAGTTCCTTCCTGAGCCACGCGGCAAGGGGCACCGCAAACCCCTGCTTCGGCTTTGCGAGTACGATGTCGGGCACGATGCCGGCGATCGCCTTCCGGAAGATCCACTTCCCGGTCCCGTCCCGGAGCTTGAGGTCGGAGGGGAGGGACACGGCAAACTCGACGAGCGGATGGTCGAGCAACGGTACGCGTGCCTCGAGCGAGACCGCCATGCTGGTCCGGTCGACCTTGGTGAGGATGTCACCCGGCAGGTACGTCTGCAGGTCCACCAGCGTCATCGCGGTGGTGAAGTCACGCCCGGCGGCGCTCCGGAACCAGGGAGCGAGGATGCGGTCGAGCCCCGGGACCCGCGAGGCGATGTCCGCCCGCGCCACCCCTCCCTCGGACGTGTCGAGCGCCGCCGCGACGGTGGCGGCGTACCGGCCGCTGCGGGACCGGCCCAGATCGAGGATCCGGTTCCGGCCCAGCGCGCCCTGCGGGAGGCGGCGGCCGATCGCTCCGATCGTCGAGCGGATGGGACCGGGCAGCGCCGGGCGCCGCAGGAGCTCCGCGTAGCGCGTGTAACCGGCAAAGAGCTCGTCTCCCCCATCCCCCGACAGCGCGACCGTGACGCTGCGCCGGGCCAGCTCGGCGACCAGGTAGGTGGGAAGGGCCGATGAGTCGGCGAACGGCTCGTCGAAGCACGCCACGAGCCCCTCCACGAGCCGGTCGGCGTCCGGTCGCACGACGAGCTCCGTATGGTCGGTGCCGATCGCCTGCGCCACCCGGGCCGCGTGCGGCGCCTCGTTGTACCCCGCGTCGTCGAAGCCGATCGAAAAGGTGCGGACCCGGTGACCCTCGGCGCGCGCCATCAGGGCCACGACGGTGGACGAGTCGAGGCCGCCCGAGAGGAAGGCGCCGAGCGGAACCTCGGATTCCAGATGCGAGCGCACGGCGTCGGCGAGGAGCCGGCGCAGCTCGGCCACCGCTTCCTCCTCCCCGATCCGGATCTCCGGCCTGACTGGCGACCAGTACTGGTGGAGTGCCAGGCCCTCACCCCGGCTCCAGGTGAGGCGGTGCCCGGGGGCGAGTTTCCGGACGCCCTCGAAGATGCAGAGCGGATCCGGCACGTAGCCCAGTGCCAGGTACCAGGCGACGGCGTCGTGATCGAGACGCGGCGTGAAGCGGTCGAGGGCGAGGAGCGACCGGAGCTCGGAGGCGAACGCGATCCCGTCGGCCGTCTCCCAGTAGTAGAGTGGCTTGATGCCCACCCGGTCGCGCGCGATCAGGAGCCGCTCGCGCCGGCCGTCCCAGATCGCAAAGGCGAACATGCCGCGGAGCCGGGTGGCGACATCATCGCCGAACTCCTCGTAGCCGTGGAGGATCGTCTCCGTGTCGCTCGCGGTCGTGAAGCGGTGGCCGGCGCGTTCGAGCTCGCGCCGGAGCTCATGGTGATTGTAGATCTCGCCGTTGAAGACGATGTGGGCCGTGCCGTCCTCGTTCGCGATCGGCTGATGGCCCCCCGCCACGTCGATGATGCTGAGCCGCCGCATTCCGAGACCGACGGTGGCGTCGGCCCGGAGTCCCTCGTCATCGGGTCCGCGATGGCGGATGGCATCGCACATCCCGCGAAGGAGTCGTTCGTCGCCCGGCCAGCCGGCGTAGCCCGCAATTCCGCACATGCTCAGGCCTCGCTGGGGGGAGCGACGCCGGCCGCCGCGAACTGCCCGGCGCGGCGATGCTCCGCCTCGCACGCCGCCGCCAGCGCCCACATCAGCGCGATGTGCACGTACAGGAAGGCGAGCTTCCCGTAGGAGCCCCAGATGCCGGCGACGAGGAAGCAGACGAGACCGATCTCGAGGTAGCGGAGCTGCTGGGCGGCCGCCGGGACCATCGGTCCGAGCCGCTTCCGGACGCGCCGGCTCCTCGCGAGCGTCACGGCGACGAGCCCGAGGAAGATCAGGAGGCCGGGATAGCCGTTTTCCGCGGCGAAGGTGAGATACGTGCTGTGCGCGTCCCGCTCACCCAGGATCGCCGAGATGTCGCCGTTGGCGTACCGGTAGGCGCCGAGCCCGACGCCCGTGACGGGGTGTGCGTCCACGATCTGCGCCCCCGCCTTCCAGATCATCCAGCGCTGCTCGGCCGATCCCTCGGTGTCCACCTCGCGCAGTGTCTCGGTGCTCGTGGCGTTCGAGAGCCCGCGCATGCGGTCCCAGACGCCCTTGGGCGCAATCACGATCGCCAGCGCGGCCACGAGGCCGATGACCGCCAGGCTCCGGATCTTGCGGCGGTGGCCGGCGATGGCGAGGAGAATGAAGAGCCCGAGTCCCACCATGACCGCCCGTGACTGGGTGATCAGGATGACCACGGGGAAGACCCCGAGGGCGAAGATCGCCCCGAGCCGGAAGATGCCCTTCTTCTCCGTGAACAGGAGCCCGACGGCCATCGAAAGCTGGAGCAGTGTCAGCGCCGCCATGTCGTTCGGGTTCTCGTAGATCCAGTTCCAGGCGGCACGCCCGAACTCGGTGTTGCCGGTCAGGTAGTTGATGATCGTTCCCCGCGCCGGATGGGATCCGAAGCAGGCGAGGAAGAAGATGATGAAGAACCGGATCTGCGCGCGGGTGCGGAGCGCGTTGACGATGGCGAGGAGGATCAGTCCGACTTTTGCCCCGTTCCAGAGCGCCTCCGCGACCACGGACGGGTACGGGGAGAGCATCAGCCCGGCGATCGACCAGATGAGGAGCGCAAAGTACAGGAGCGCCGCCGGCGGGAACCGGAGGGAGCCGCGGAGAAGGAAGAGGCCGAAGAGCGCGCAGGCCATCGCCACGTCGCCGATGGGAACCCGGTACGTCGTGGTCACGAAGATGTAGAGCAGGATGCCGACGTACGCGAGCGACCACTCGATGTTGGCGGCGCGGGAGCCCGCCGAGAGGAAGTACGTGGCGAGGGCGTGGGCGCGCTCCCGGATCCCCCCCTCGACCGGGGCCGTGACGGGCGGCCCCCCGGCGGGAATCGGCGCCGGCGCTCCGAGCGTGGTCCGGGCCATGGATCGGGCGGTACGCCACCCTTCCTCTCGTCGTCTCATCGATGTGCCAGTCTGTTGTAGAGTGCGTCGAGTCGTCCGAGGACGGCGGATTCGCCGAACCGCTCGCGCGCGCTCGCCCGCCCCTGCTCGCCGAGCCGGATTGCCAGGGCCGGCTCGGCGAGGAGCCGCCCGAGCGCACCGGCCAATGCGTCCGGGTCCGATGGCGGCACCAGGAGTCCCGTCGCCTCATCGAGCACGGCGTCCGGCGTCCCGCCGACCCTGGTGGCCACCACCGGCCGGCCCGCGGCCATCGCCTCGACCACGGAGTTCGGGAACCCCTCGCTTTTCGAGCAGAGGACCGAGACGTCGAACGCATGATGCAGGTTCGGTCGGTTCGGGTGGGCGCCCGCAAAGACGACGGCATTGGCGATCCCGAGCTCGGCGGCGAGGCGCCCCAGCGCCTCCCGCTCCGGACCGCTCCCGACCACGGCGACCCGAAGTCCCGGCCAGCGCGGCACGAGGAGTCGGACCGCCCGGAGGAGCGTCGCATGATCCTTGACCGCGGCGAGGCGTGCGACGATCCCGATCACCGGTCCGCCGGCGACCCCGAGCCGTTGGCGGAGGGAGGTGAGGGCCGCGGGTGAGGGCGTCGCAAAGGCGTCCTCTTCCACGAAGTTGGGGATGACGGTGATGCGCTTCGCCGTCACGCCTTCCTCGCGCTCGACCGACCGGCGCACCGCCTCGCTGTTCACGAGGACGTGATGTGCCAGCCGGTATGCACCCCGGTTGGCGAGCGTGAGCTTGCGCGGACGCGCCGAGTGCCACCACCGGCGGCTGACGATCACCGCACGCCGTCCCGCGATCCGGGCCCAGAAGGCGCCGAAGATGTTGCTGTAGATATCGTGGCAATGCACGATATCGACTCGCTCGCGGCGCAGATACTCCGCGAGGCGGGCGCCCTGCGCCAGCGCACCTGCTCCGTACAGGTTCGCCATGGGAAGGCCGAGCACGGGAATTCCGGCGGCGTCATACCGCGCGCGCAGCTCGCCCTCCGGCCGGAAGGCCACGACCGACAGCGATACGTGCGCGGGGTCGAACCGCTCCGCCGTCCGGACGGCATTGAGCTCTGTCCCCCCGAGGTCGAAGCTGTCGGTGCAGAAGACCACACGGAGGGGTGTGGTCGGGGCCTTCCTGGGAAACGCGGCCGGCGCCGCCGGCGACGGGGTCGCCGTGAGATTGCTCAGCTGAACCTCCACGGGTGATCCGAAACGTCACGCGCGGACGGCTGCAAGCCATATGCCCCGTCCTATCCCCAAAATACTCTGCTCCGCGCCTCCTGTTGTGGGATGGCCGCCGCAGTTTTTGGGTGATCCGTCACAGCGGCGCGCAAAGTGCCCCGGTAAGTTGCTGTCTCAGCGATTCTTAGCCGTGGTGCCAGGAAGTTGCTCGGCGAGTATGGGACTTGCGAGTCGATGGACCGTCTCGAACCGGAGGTCAGCCATCCAGCCCACTCCGTCGCATGTTCGCCCCTTGGCTCTTGCCGGGTATCCGGTCGCGCTGTTGCTGATTGCAACGTCGCTCATGGATACGCTTCCCAAGATCCTCCCCGCCAATTTCGGCAGCGCCGACTGGCGGTACGGGGCACTCGGGCTCACGTTCAACTCGCTGGTGACGCCGCTTCTGGGCCTCGTGCTCGCCGCGGCGGCCGCGCTGATCGCGCGGCAGTATCGGGCGCTTCGGGTCGTTTCCGTCGCCTTCCTGGTCGTCGCCGCGTTCGCGCTCGTGGGCGGGCTGCTGTTCCTGGTCGATTACAACGGCGTGTCCAGTGGTCTGAGCGAGCGCGCAGCGTCGGCCTTCCGCGTCGCCACCTGGAAGACGGCCCTGATCGCGCTGCTGGTGGTTCCGGCGGCGCTCTGGTTCGGGATCGGGGGGCTGCGCGCCGCAGGCGCCCGCCCCGCAGACGGAGAAGGAACGAGTGGAAGTCTCGTAGTCGGTCAATAACCCTTGAGGAGTCCGTTATGAAGCTTGGGAACCTGCTCGCCCGTGGCGCCATGGCCTTGTCGGCGGTGGCCCTCTCTGCGGGGACAGCGGCTGCCGATCCCGATATCGGCGGGACGCTGAACAAGACCGGGGATATGTGGGCCCGGTTCATCGGAAGCGATGCCTTCTTCGACGACGATCTGTACTTCTATCTCAACGTCGGCGATCTCGGCACCGCGCAGTTCCTCTTCGCCAACCACGCGACCGCGCCGGGGACTGAGGTGGACATCAACGATGGCGCCCTCGCCATCGGAGACGAGGCCATCTTCGGCATTTGCGTCGACGTCGCCGGCGGCGGCGGCACGACGAACGATTGCGCCGATGCGGAGGACTTCTTCTACACGGGTGACCCGACGCGCAACGCGGACGGCCAGCACCATGTGAAGCTCTGGACGATCGCCGATTACATCGCCGAGCAGCCGCTCGATGGTGAGAATCTTGCGTTTGCCCAGGCCGCTGCGGACGCCGGCTACACCTACATCCTCGGCTTCGAGGACATCCTGGGTGGCGGTGATCAGGACTACAACGACGTGATCTACGCGCTGCGTGGCGTGACCGTCGTGCCGGAGCCCGTTTCGATGACGCTGCTCGCCACCGGCCTCGCCGGGATGGGCGGGTTCGGCGCGCTCAAGCGGCGCCGCAACAAGTAACTGACTGTACGCGCAGTTGGACGGACCGAACCGCTATGGGGCGCCGCAAGGCGCCCCATTCCTTTCCCCCCGGGCCAACCGCGCGCCTTGTGCGGGACCGCTTCCCGGACCAGCTTTCACGCACTTCAGACCCGAGCGCCCATGGTGACCGCCTTCATACCGGCACGCTTCCGCCCCTGGATGTACGGGCTCTACGCCCTTGCGCTGCTCCTCTTCCTCCAGCCGTTCGTGGAGACCGCGGCCACGTCGTGGCCTCCGCGCTTCGGTGAGGTCGGGTGGCGCTTCGCCTCGGTGGGCATTCTCTACACCATGCTCCCGACGCTCCTCGTGGCCCTGGTCGTCGCGGCCATCGCGGCGTTCCTCCTGCAGCACCGCACCATGCTCCGGATCGTCGGCGTGATCTCGCTGATCCTCGGCGTCACCGTGTTCCTGCTCACGATCGGATTCATCCTCGACGCGGTGCAGCTCCGGCGCATCGTCCGCCCGGAAGCGCAGGGGGGGTACGACCTCACCGGCATCAAGGCGCTGATCACGGCGGTGATCGCGATCGTGTCCTGCACGATGCTCGGGATCGGATCCTTCCGCGCGACGCGCCGGGGGCTCGGCGTGCCGGTCGCCCGTCGCGCGGCCGCAGGCGAGGGGCTGCTCATCGGCCAGCAGCGCACGCGCCCCCCGGCCTGAGCGAAACGCTCCCGCATGCAGCAAGGGGCCGCCACCGGGCGGCCCCTTCTGTATCGGCGAGCGCGTTGCGGTTCGACCTATGCCGGTGCGGGGAGCCGCTGTTCCACCGCGGGCACCAGCTCCTCGGCGATCTGGCGGGCGAGGGCATCGGGATCCTCGATGGCGCCGGTGATGGGGACCACGATCCGGACCAGGGCCTCCTCGGAGCGGCCGGTGAGGGCGGCGTCGCGCAGCAGGTCCCACTTCACCCTGTACTCGCTGGATTCCACCCGTCCCCGCCCCTGGTACCAGTAGTAGACGAGCGCGTGGGAGTCGCCGTTGGCGAGCTCGTACCGGTTGATGAGTACGGTATCGTTGCCGACGACCACCGGCTCGCGGCTCGCGCTGAGCGCCTCCCAGCCGGCGCCGGGGAGGCAGTTCCGCGGCGAGTGAATGGTCCGTCCCTGCGTCTGCTGGGCGTAATAGCCGACGTAGACGGAGAAGGCGACGAGAGAGTCGCGGGTGAAGGCGCGGAGCACGTAGTCCGACATTCCCGCCACCCGCTGCTCCTCTTCGCTGATGACCTGGTCGTAGCCCCGGAACTCTCCGTACGTCCTCGGCAGCGTTTCGAGCGGCTGACGGAGCTCCATCACCTGCTGGCGCTCCACGCTGAGAAGGAGGAGGCAGCCGGCACCAAGCGATGCGGCGGGGATCCAGCGCTGCCAGCTAAGCATTGATCACCTCCGGCTCCGGGCGGATGCGGCGCTCGATCGCGTTGGCCGCCCAGGCAATGAGCCCGAGGATCGCGAATGCGACGACGAAGAGGAGCCAGCCCTCGGTCATGTGCATGAAGCCTTCCCCGAGCTTCGGATCGACGAAGTAGACCAGGAAGCCGGTCAGAAAGACGCGCACGGCATTGATCACGATCGCCACGGGGATGGCGAGCAGCAGCACGAGGAGCCGGCTCAGCGGGAAGCGGAGCCAGAGGCCGCCGACGAGGACGCCGAGACTGAGGAGCGCGGTGAGCGAGCGGAGGCCGCTGCACGCCTCGGTGACGAAGAGGCGGTGGCCCGGCACCTGAATCACGTTGCCCTCGAGAAGCACCGGAACATTGCGGCTCTCAAGGAGCGCTGCCCCCATCTGGGAGGCCTGGAACTGGAGCGGAAGCGCCAGCGCGTTGGTGATGAGCGCCGGCCAGGGAATCGAGAGGAAGAGGATCGTCACGGGGAGCCACCAGCGAAGGACCTGGCGCCAGCCCCAGACGAAGACCACGATGCCGACGAGCGCCATCAGGGCGGAGACGCGCATCGTGAAGATCTCGGCGGCGAGACCCGAGAGGTAGCGCAGCACGACGGCGCCACCCAGCAGGAGCGACCCCAGCACGACCTGGCTGCGGCGCTCGGCCACGAACCCGCGGCGCCAGGCGAGCCACACGGCGAGCGGGGCGAGGAGGAGCCCGTGGCCCGCCTCCGGATTGTTCCACCACTCGAGACCCAGGCTCCGCATCGGCTGGGCAAAGAGGATGACGAATGCGATCGCCGTCGCGGCGACCGGAAGCACGGCTTCCGGGCGTCGCGTGATCGCCAGTGACGGGACCGGCTTCGCGGTGGCGGTCATTTCGGGCTCACCAGCCGCCACGGCGGAACAGAATCACGGGGATGGTCTGCAGCATGATCCGGAGATCCTCCCAGAGACTCTGTCGTTCGATGTACTCCAGGTCGTAGCGGACCTTCGTGCGCACGTCGTCGAGGCACCGGTCGTAATGGTGGTTGATCTGCGCGAGCCCGGTGATGCCCGGCTTGGCGCGCTGGCGCAGCGGATACTCCGAGATGTTCTTCCGGAGCTCGGCGAAGATCATCGGCCGCTCGGGGCGGGGACCTACGATGTTCATCTCGCCGCGGAGGACGTTGATGAGCTGGGGCAGCTCGTCGATGCGGTACTGCCGGAGGTAGCGCCCGATCCAGGTGACGCGCGGGTCGTGCTTCCGCGCCCACACGGCGCCGGTGCCCTGCTCGGCATTCACGTGCATCGTGCGGAACTTGTAGATGTTGAACGGCTTCCCGCCGATGTCGCTCACGCGTCGCCGGTTCAGGTTCCCGCTGGTGTCCCCGCGGCGGTCGAGTCCCACCCGGACCTGCGTGTACATGACCGGGCCCGGGGAGGTGAGCTTGATCAGCAGCGCCACCAGCGCGAAGACCGGCAGCGCGACGATCAGCCCCACCAGCGCGAGCACGAAGTTCACCGCGCGGCGGCCCCGATCGGCCAGGGTCAGTGCCGGAGCCTCCACCGCCTCGGCCGCCACGGGGGCGGGCGCGGCGTGCGGACGGGAGATCCGGACGTGAGCGGACGTCACGGCAGGAGGGCTGTCGTCGAGCCCGGACATGGCAATTCCCATTCGGCGTGCGCTCATTCCCCGAAGAGTCGGCTGGCGAAATAGAGTCCGGACAGCGCGCCCGTGATGAGACCGAGCGTCTGCAGCGTGCCCTTCCAGCCGCCGCTCTTCTGTCCGATCACGATCTGGTCCCCGCCCAGCACGTTCAGCTGATCGATCGACGTGCCCGCCGCGAACGCGGTGTTCATTTCCTTGCGATCGAGGATGATCACCTCGCCCCGCCGGATCTCGACCTTTTCCAGGTCGCTCTGCTGATTCGGGCCGCCGGCGATCATGACCACCTCCGGCGCGGGCGTCTCGGCGGGAACGGCGTAGAATCCCGGCCGATTCACAGCACCCAGGACGGCCACGCGAATGAGCGCGACGGCGTCCACCTGCGGATTCCGGAGGTACTCGCTGATCCGGGCGGTCAGCACGCTGTCGAGCTCGGAGCGAAGCACGCCCTGCAGCGACATCTCGGGAATGTTCGGCAGCTTGAGCGTCCGGCCCGAACGAACCGTGAACGTATCGGTCAGGGTCTCGTCCTCGAGGACCGTCAGCGCCACCAGGTCACCCGACTGGAAGTCCCCGTCCGTCAGGCGCGCCTGAATCGTGGCGCGCTCGTCACCCTCCACCGTCCCGACGAGCTTCTGCAGCTCGGCGCGCGTGGCCATGGCCCGAGCGGGTTCCGACGGGGTCGGCGGCACGGCCTCCTGCGCCAGTATGGTCGCGGGTGCGAGTGCCAGCGCGCTGCACAACGCCAGCCGTACGAATCCTCTCTGCATCATGTCGGGACCGCTCCTCTGGGTAACGCGAATCTGAACGAACATTGAAGATACCATTCCGGGCGTCCGGGCCTGTGACCCGACTCACCCGGGGGCGCACTTCGTCTATTCCGGCCTCGGCCGGGTCTCGGGGCGGGTTCGGCGCGGAGCGTCTTCCAGCAGCCGGGCCGGACGTTCCCCCAGCCCGAAGCTCGCGAGCCGGTGGGAAAACTCGGTCCGTTCCTGGGACAGCTCCTCAGCCGCCTCCGGCACCGTCGGATCCATTTCGTCCTTCATGTCGACCTCGCGACGCATCGTCCTGCACCCCACCCCGCCGGGGCGCCTTTCGTGGATATCCCCCCTTTCTTCAATTCTGAAGCCGCGAAGCGCGAGGGGATGACCCGCGGGGGACGACCCCTTGTTGCCGTGACCTAACTCATTAAACGCCAGCTGGTTGCGTCACGCGCGAGGTCGACCGCCCTCCTCGGCGGGCGCCTTCGGTTCGTTGCGCCCGCCCCACAGATGCCGGTTCGCTGCCCCACATCGGGGATCGGCTGTCGAAAACCGGCTGAGGCGTGCCAGGTGTTGCACGCGCTCCGCGATTGCGGCGGGCACCCCTCGGACGGAAAGTGCAAGTTATTGGAAGATAATGACATCCAAAAGCGACCGAGGTCGCACGACTCCTGCGGTTGGAGCATCGTTCTTCCACGATGTGTACCAGCCGCAACAGGCGGCTTTTCACCGATAGGTCAGTCAGGCGAGGCGCATGGCCCAGACAGACGACGCCCCGATTCCGCCGCTCGTTCTCGTTGCCAACGATCAGGAGTGGTCGGCCCGGTCGCTCGAAAGCATCCTGGCGCCGAACGGCTACGCGGTAATCCGTGCACATACCGGGCAGCAGGCGCTCGAGCGCGCTCGGGCGGAGCGCCCGGATCTCATCATCCTCGATGCGCAGATGCCGGACATCCACGGGTTCGATGTCTGCCGGTTGCTGCGTGACGACCCGCGCTTCGGCGCGACCACGCCGATCATCATCACCACCTCCGGACCCTCGGGACGGGGACAGCGACTCGAGGCGTACCGCGCCGGCGCCTGGGAGTTCCTCGGGCAGCCGGTGGACGGCGAGGCGCTGCTCCTCAAGCTCCGGACCTTCGTGCAGTCGAAGCTCGAGGTCGACGCCCTCCGCGAGGACACGCTGGTCGATGCGGCCACCGGCTTCTACAACATGCGCGGGCTCGCCCGACGCGCCCGCGAGATCGGCTCCGAGGCCCAGCGGCGCCATCAGCCGCTCTCCTGCGTGGTCTTCTCCCCGGAAAGGGCCCCCGTCTCCAACGGCGAGGGCGGCGTGACCGAGCGAATCGGCCGGGCGTTCCGCGAGTCGGGACGCACCTCCGACGCGATCGGCCGGCTCGCCCATGGCGAATTCGCCGTCATCGCTCCAGCCACCGGCCCCAGCGGAGCCCATCGCCTCGCCGAGCGACTCGGAGATGTCGTCGAGTCGCGGGCTGTCGTCCAGGAGGGAAACGGTCCCATTCGACTGATGGCGGGTTACTGCGCCGAGAGCGACTTCGGCGCCACCGACGTCGATGCCGTCGAGCTCCTCCTCCGGGCCACCACGGCACTCCGGGATCTTCGCGAGTCCGGGGCAGAGGAGCGGATCAGGGCGTTTGCGTAGCGGGGGGACGGAAGGACGGAAGGACGGCTGACATGAGAAAGCGGGCCCTCGCGCAACCGGCGCAGGGCCCGCTTTCCCATTCCGTCCTTCCGTCCTTCCGTCTTTCCGTCTTTCCGTCCTGCAGCTACTTCGCCCCCTCCAGCTGTCCCACCGGCTCTTCGTCCGCCGTGTAGCCGTAGACGTAGCGGTAGTACTTGTAGTGGCCGTCGGTGGCCCGGACATCGTTGAGCACGGCACCGAGGATCCGGACCGGCAGGCGATCGAGCAGCCGGAGCTTCGCCTCCGCCATCGCGCGGTCGGTCTCGCCCGAGCGGAAGACGAGGAGGATGCTCCCCGTGGCGGTGCCGAGGACGAAGGGATCGATGCCGGCGCCGAGCGGCGGGCTGTCGACGATGATCACGTTGTAGCGTGACTTGAGCGTCGCCATCAGGTCCCGCATGGCGGCCGATCCGAGGAGCTCGGGGCCGTGGTGATGGCGGGTGCCGCACGGGATCAGCGTGAGGTTCTTGTGCGTAGTGGTCCGCGGAATCTCGTCGATCGTCGCCTCGCCCCGGAGGCAATCGAGCAGGCCCGGCCGACGGTCGGTATCGAACATCCGATGGAGCTCGCCGCGCCGGATGTCGCCGTCGATGAGGAGCGTCCGGTAGCCGGCCTCCGCAAACGACAGTGCCAGGTTCGAGGAGACCAGCGACTTGCCGTCGCCCGGCTCGGGACTCGAGACGGTGAGCATGACCGGGCCCGCGGCGCCGTAGGAGTGCGCGAGGTTCATCCGGATGGTCCGGAAGGCCTCGACCACCTGCGCCGCCTCTTCGGCGTCGCGATCGTTCGACTGAACCCGCTTGATGGCGGGAATGGCGCCGAGAATGCTGAGGCCGAGCTCCTTGGTGACCTGCTCCGGGTAGCGGAAGCGCTTGTCGAGCCGGTCCAGCAGGAGCGCGAGGCCGAGCGCCAGGCCGAGACTGATGCCGAACGCCGCGAGGATGATCATGATGGCGCTGTTGCTGCTGGGCCGGTTCGGCTCCACCGCGGGGTCGAGGACCTCGACGTCCGGGATCGAGCTCGCTTCCGCCAGTCGCGCGGACTGGTACTGGAGCTGAAGGTTCTGATACATCGTATTCAGAACGTCCCGCTCCCGCATCAGTTTCTCTTCCTGAATCTGCCGGCTCGGCATGCCGCGGAGGTCGCTCGTGGCCTCACCGATCGTCGACTCGAGCGCCAGCTCCTGGGACCGCAACGCGCTGTTGAGCGTGGCGATGTGGCCCGGAATGACCTGCGTCCGGAGCGTATTGATCTTCTCCTGCACGTCCTGGACGTTCTTTGACTTCT
>DASTYH010000406.1:0-3836 GCA_035765075.1 Gemmatimonadales bacterium | reverse complement strand
CCCCGATCCCCGACGCGATCCACGGCGTGGAGGTCTCGGCCGCGGAGGTGGAGCATCTCCTCGAGTGGCTGGCGACGAAATCGCCGGAGCAGCGCCGCGCCGTGGCGGGGCTGAGCCCGCAGCGCGCGGACATCATCCTCGCCGGACTCGCGGTGACGGCCGAGCTGCTCGCCCTGACGGACGCGCGCTCACTCACCGTCAGCGCCTTCGGGCTCCGCGAGGGCCTCCTCCTCGAGATGGCGGGCGCGGACGTGGAGCGGCGGCGGGATCCGCTCCGCCTGGTGCGCGAGTTTGCCGAGCGCTGCCAGTCGGACCGGCGGCACGTGGAGCAGGTGCGGCACCTGAGCCTCCTCCTCTTCGACCAGCTCGCCGGCGAGCTCGGCGGGGACCCTGCCGAGCGACTGCTCCTCGAAGCCGCCGCTCTCATTCACGATGTCGGCCAGCTCGTGAGCTACCGTCGCCACCACCATCACAGCTTCCAGCTCATCATGCACGCCGACCGGCTGCACTTCTCACCCCGGGACCGGCTCATCGTGGCGCTGGTGAGCCGGTACCACCGGAAGGCGGGACCGAAGCGGAAGGACGAGGATTACGCGGAGCTGCCGGCGGCTGATCGCGCGCTCGTCCGCCGGTTGAGCGGGGTGCTCCGCGTGGCGGACGGGCTCGATCGCGGGCACACCGCGATCGTCGAGAGTCTCTCGACGACGCTCACCGAGACGAGTCTCGTGGTGAGTGTCGTGCCGCGCTATGCGGGGGCGGACCTCGCGCTCGAGTGCTGGGGCGCGGCGCGCAAGGCGGACGTGCTGGCCAGGGTCCTCGGCCGGGACGTGGAGATCAGGAGTGCGGGACCGGTGGGAACAGCGCCCGTGGCAGCGCCCACAGCAGTCCCAGCAGCCACACAGTAAGGGCGAAGCTTCCCGCCAGCAGCAGCGCACAGATGACGAGCGCGACGGCGCCCCAGAGGAGCGCGGTCGCCGCCTCACGCGGGGTCCCGAGCGCGCGGCGCAGCCGCGCCCGCCAGCCGGGCGGCGCGGCCGTCACCTGCCCCGCACTCAGCGTCGCAATGGTCTCGAGGCGCGCAGCCGCGTCCAGCCGCATCCCCACCATCTCTCCGCCCCCGTGCACGCGTCCGGCGTTCTCCGCCGTTATCGGAACCCACACGGGAAAGAGGAAGTAGACGGGCCAGCCATCGGGAATCTCGACATCCACCCCGTCGAGCTTCCGGATGGCGCTCGCGAGCGCCGCCGGGTGCCGCGTGAGCTGGACCGCCGTGGCATCGGCAAGGCGGCGGCGTGCACGCCAGGCGGCGGCGAACCAGGGACCGAAACCGAGCACGACAAAGAGGCTCGAGGCGTGCCGCGCCGCGATCGACGCGAGCCCGACGGTGGCCAGAAGGGGGATCAGGACCAGCACTCCATATGCCACGCCCGCAAGGTTCCGCGGCATGAACGCCTCGGCCACCGCCATCGGATCGGGGCGAGCGCCGCCGAGCAGCCGATCCATCACCGACCGCGCCTCAGCCGCGTCGAGCGTCCGACGGATCACCTTCCTGCATGCCGCGAGGAAGTCGCGCACGAGGGCGCGCGAGCCCGGGTAGATCACCGCCTCGAGCAGGGCCGTGAGCAGCGCCCACGTTTCCACCACCGACAGGATCACTGCGGCGATCTCGAGGTCCCCGTTGCGTACCGACCCCACGAGATGGGCGATCATCGCCTGCCGCTCGTCACGCCCCAGCGTCCCGATGAACCCGGTAGTCGCCAGGATGGTGGCGTCATCCGCGGTGAGACCGATGGCGACGATGTTCGACGCCGGCGAGTCGATGATGCGGATGGCCGGAACGGGGACGCCGCCGGCAACCGCCATCTCCTCGACCGCGTTGGCGAACTGCTGCTCCGCGAGGCTCGCGACGGCCGGCTCACGTGACGGTATGAGGCGGAGGATCGCGCCGGCACCGGCAACGCGGGAGAGATGGCGGACGAACGGCCATGCCACCAGCATCACCAGCATCCCCGGCGCGATGAGGAGCAGAGCGAGCGCGCCCCAGGGAACGTCCCCCCCGCGGCCGCGGACGGCGTTCCAGATGTCCGGGAGCGCCGTGGCGATGCGCCGAAATCCCTCCCAGCGTTCCGGATCGGGAGGCGACACGGCCTCGATCGCGCTCGCCGCGATCACGACGACGCCGAAGATGACGGGTGAGGCGACTATGCAGAGGGGTATCCCGGCGATGAGCACTGCCGGCATTGCCAGAAGCGAGAACCGCCGGCTCTGCCGGCGATTCCGCTGCTGCTCGTCGTCGAAATGGCGCCGGATCATGGCCCGGGAGCTACCTCGACGACGACACGAACGTCCGCCAGATGATCCAGACCAGGAAGGCCACGGCGAGGATGGGGACGACGGTCTCGAGCCGGACCTGATGGGCCCAGCTTCCCACCGCCTGTTTCAGCGCCTGTGCCGAGAGCACCGCGTATTCGGCCATGAAGACCTCCTGAGTGGTCGGTGGTCGGTAGTCGGTAGTCGCTGGGCGGTAGGCGGTAGGCGGTAGGCGGTTGGCCGCAGACTACCCCGGGTCGCTCGATCCCGCTCCCGTCAAACGTCTACCGTCTGCCTCCCGACCAGCAACCAGCGACCAGCGACCGGCAACCAGCAACCAGCCACTACTCCCCATACGGCACCCAGATGTTCTTCACCTGGGTTGCGTGCTCGAGGAATTCCCGGCCGGCCCCCTGCTCCTCGTCGCGCCAGTCCCGCTCCCGGCCATAGTCCACCCACGTCCGCTTCATGTTCCCGGCGGAGAGCCGCTCGACCTCGGCGGCGCCTTCCCGCGAGCCGAAGTGCCAGACCGCGTCCACATCATCATGCGCGGCAAGCACGGCGGCGAGCTCGCGCTCCGCGCCGGTCACGATGTTGATGACGCCGGCGGGGACGTCCGACGTCTCCAGGACCTGGTAGAAGTCGGTGGCCGGAATCGGCCAGCGCTCGGAGGGGATGGCAACCACCCGGTTCCCGAGTGCGATGGCCGGCATGACCGTGGAGACGAAGCCCACGAGTGGCGAGCCCGGCGGACAGACGATGCCGAGGACGCCGAGCGGCTCGGGCATGGCGAGGGTCACGTTCCGGAACGGCGTGTGATGCACATGCCCGTCCCACTTGTCGGCCCACGCCGCCGCGGCAAAGACGCGCTCCACCGCGAGCGCCACCTCCCGCTGCGCGTGCCGGTCACCGGTCAGGTCGCGAATCCGCCGGGCGAACTCGTCACCCCGCGCCGCGAGATTCTCCGCGATGTAGTAGAGCACCTGGGCCCGCGCGTGCGCGGTGCCGCGGGTCCACGCCGCTGCGGCCCGCGCGGCCTCGACGGCGTTGCGGATGTCCTTCCGGTTCCCCCGTCCCACCTCGCCCGCGATCCCGCCCTTCGCGTCGCGCACCGTGAGACTGTACCCCGAATCCGGCCGCGCCTGCCTGCCGCCGATGTAGAGCTTGGCGGTGCGGTCGATGGGTGGAAGGTCGGACGGTCGGACAGTCGGACGGTCGGACAAAGGCTCTGCCGCTTCCTCGCTCCGGATCGCACGATTCCCCTTCTTCCGTGCCCCTGTGCCGTCCGACTGTCCGACCGTCCGACCGTCCGACCACCGGGGCCTCACATACTCCCTGAGCCCCTCCCGCCCCCCTTCCCGCCCGAACCCGCTCTCCCGGTACCCGCCGAAGCCGGCCGCGGCATCGAAGACGTTGGTGCAGTTCACCCAGACGGTTCCCGCTGCGAGCTTCGGCGCCACGTCGAGCGCCAGGTTCACGCTCTCGGTCCACACGCTGGCGGCGAGACCGTAGCGGGTGTTGTTGGC